>CBDDRH010000042.1:0-46133 GCA_965233025.1 uncultured bacterium | reverse complement strand
GAATGAGCAACGTATCGACGTGCCAGAAGCCGTCGTGCGGTGGTCACGAGGGCAGGAGTTTGGGCTTGAGACGGTCGAGACTCCGAAGCAGACGGCGGATCGCTTGATTCATTATGTAAGGCGATTGGTGAACGAGTCCTCATGAGTAACTGGGCATGACGTTTTTCAAAGAATGGTGGAGGTGGTTCGGGCGGCAAAGCTGGCTCAATAAAGTTATCATCGTTGGTTTTTCTGCTTCGTTGGTGCTGTTCCTCGTTCCATTGGTTGTGTCCTGGTTCAAGCCAACCCCTATCCATGTCGGCGTCGCCTTCTACACATACGAGCGTGCCTTCGTCCTTGAGGGAAACACGAAGACGTATTTTTATGAAAATCGAAACCTGGTATCAGATTGCCGTCTCCGGCGAATCGAACAGACAGTGCCGAAAGGCCGGGCCAGGACCCCTGATCCGCAGTCATGGGTCTTGATCAAGTTTCTCATTGAAAATGTGATGGACCAGCGTATTACGAATCTCCGCATGGCCATCAGGTCACCTCTCCTGCGTCCCACCACAACACTGTTCACGACTTCGAATTTGGTAGCGACCGGAGAATGGGACAGTACGGCGAAGGATGCCCCAGGCACGTATGTCATTTCTATACCGACCATCGAATCAATGAACTCAGCAGTGATCAGTTTGAAGACTCCAATCGACGAGACATTGCGACAGTTTATTTATACGGACCGTGGCCGGATGACGATCCAGGTGACCTATTTGTTAGCGGACCAGTTCGGGACCTTTCCACTCAAAATCTCTCGCCTTAATGCCATGAAGATTCTGAACCGGGAGAGTGTGCTACGAACCGGCGACGAAACGTTTGCGAACGAAAAGATTGAATTTACGACGTTGCGCCCTGACGAACTGGATCTGAAGGATGACGCCCTGTCCTATCAACCTCTCTCGAATGCGCGCGAATGCCCGGAAGGAACAGCGGGTGACTGGTAGGATTCACCTATAACGGAGGCATGAGCAACGGAGACAGTTCGAGACAGCGCTATCCTTTCTCCGTTTGATTGTTGCGTGTTCGAGTGTACTCGAGGCGTTGACCGCAAACATTGTAGTCTATATGGTTTGTGTAGTTGAGGTAGATTAACCCGATGAACAAATCACACCAGATA
Organism: uncultured bacterium; assembly: GCA_965233025.1. GTDB lineage: Bacteria > Nitrospirota > Nitrospiria > Nitrospirales > Nitrospiraceae > Palsa-1315. The sequence goes on along the minus strand of CBDDRH010000042.1, from coordinate 44,977 downwards.
AACCGGATCAACCCGTTTCGGTAATCTCGCTGGGCTATCGTGCGGTGATGGAGAAGAGTGGGTGGCGAAACGGGGCCTATTGAGAACGAGGAGAGATCGTGATCCGTCGAAAGACTTCCGCATAGACACCTGCCGGGGCGCTGGCTTTGGGGTCGGCGAACACGGCTCGCCAACGGTTCAATCCCATGACTCCTTCCCCATAGGGTATGGTTGCCACCTGACTTTGATGCTCCGCGATGGCCGCCATCTTCTTGGCCATGTAGCTGTCGATGTACTCAAGGCGGTCCCAGGTCGTGAAGAGGCTCCAGATTTCGTACGCCCAAATGCCATCGCGTAGCACAACGTCGGCTTCAAGGACGCTTTCTCTCGCCAGCTTGCCGGCAAGGCGATGGGCTGGATGTCGGTCAAGCTCCTCATCCAGCGTATAGACTTCGGTTGGTCGGAGACGAGCGAGCACCTCGACGAGTTTTCGTTTGACCGCCCTAGTATTGACCTCGTCCTCCGCGTCCGGTTCGTCACAAAAGATCACGTCTTGTACTCCCAAAACGCCGGCGGCACGGAGCGCCTCCTCTCTCCTTACTTCGGCCATCCGCTGTTCCGTCAACGCGAAGGGATTCGATGACCGGCCACCGTTCGTGATGACGACGGAAGTAATCACAGCCATGGATTCCACCAGTTTGGCGACTGTCCCGCCCATGCCGATTTCCATGTCATCGGGATGAGCGCTGATGATGACGACGTTGTTGTTGTGACTCATGGCCGGGGCATATCCTTCACGCTTAGCAGGATGCTGAAAACGTCTGCCAGCTTCGTTCTCGCTTCGCTCAGGGGCTCAACGTACCGAAGCGTACGCCTCGCCGCTTCGCTCCCTGCGGCCTTGCTGGACAGCCATTTTGATCATCCTGCGTGAGGTCTCACCGGTTATCCAGGATAAGCTGAATAGTGACGTTCTGGCGTACCCATATAGTTTTCCCACAGCCCCATTAGAAGGTTATCTGTTGCTCTGCGTGGTAAGAACTGCGGACGAGCGGGCCTGATTCGACGTGGGTGAAGCCTAGGGCCCTTCCCTCCTCTTTGAACAGGGCAAACTCGCTGGGGTCGTAGAAGCGAGCGACGGGCAAATGCTCCTTTGTCGGCTGAAGGTACTGTCCAATGGTTATGATGTCACAGCCGACGGAGCGGAGGTCGCGCATGACCTCGCGGGCTTCGTCCATGGTTTCTCCCATTCCGAGGATCAACCCTGACTTGGTGCGCATGCCCAATTCCTTCGCCTTGCCGAGTAACTCGATCGATCGTTGATATTTTCCTTGTGGTCTAATTGCCGGAAACAGCCTCCGGACGGTTTCAATGTTGTGATTCAGAATCTCCGGCTTCTCGGCACAGACCATCGCGAGGGCTGTTTCATTCCCTTCGAAGTCTGGAATCAATACTTCAATCGTACACTCTGGGCTGAGCTGTCTGGTCTGTCTGATCGTTTCGGCAAAGATCGCGGCGCCGCCATCTTCCAGTTCGTCCCGGTTCACCGATGTGATCACGGCATGTCTTAGGCCCAGTATCTGGATCGCCTCTGCGACGCGGCGCGGTTCTGCATGATCGATTGCCAGCGGGCGGCCTGTCTCGACTGAACAGTAGTGGCAGCGTCTGGTGCAGATGCCGCCCAGAATGAGGAACGTCGCGGTGCGCGCGTTCCAACATTCCCATCGGTTCGGGCAACGCGCTTCCTCGCAAATGGTATGGAGCTTGAGCCTGTCCATCGTCTGCTTGATGTCGAGGTAGTCCGGGCCGGTTTTCGCTTCGACTTTGAACCAGGATGGGAGGCGTCTTGTTGAGGAACTGAAGGCTGAAGGCTGAAGGCTGATAGCCGCCTTGGATGAATCGGAGAGAGAAGGGCGGAGTTGGTCGACCGGGATGAAACTCATGGAGTCTCCTTGGGCGAGAGCAACTCCGATGGATGTTCAAGGATACGTTTAAATTCCTTTAGAAAGTTGGCTCCCTGCACACCATCCAGGGCTCGATGGTCACAGGATAGCGTCACCTTCATGCGCCGGCCTGCTTTGACCGTGCCGTCTTTGACGATAGGCACATCCCGGGTGGCGCCGACAGCGATGGACGCGGCTTGCGGGGGGATGAGGACCGCAATGAAGTTTTCCACACCGAACATTCCCAAGTTCGAGATCGAAAACGTGGCGTCGGTGTATTCCTGCGGTTGCAAGCGTTTCTCCCTCGCCCTGTCGATCAGCGTCCGCGATTCGGCCGAAATATCGCTCAGCGACTTCGTGCCGCAATTGCGAACGACCGGTGTGATCAAACCATCATCGAGGCCGACGGCGACGCCGATATCGATGCTCGCATGCCGCCTGATGGCAGAACCAGTGAAGGACACATTGATGTTTGGGTGGCGGGTGAGCACGATCGCTGCGGCTTTGATCAGCATGTCCGTGACGGAAGGGTGTGTCGTTCGGCTCTTTTTCAACTGATCACGGAACTGCTCTGCCTGCTCCATATCGATGTCGCTTGTCAGATAGAAATGCGGCACCGGCGCTTTGCTCTGTGTCGTCGCTCGCGCAATGGCTTTTCGCATCTGGCTCAGCGGTTGATCCGTTCCTGCCGGCAGTGTCGGCGTCGCAGAAGCCTTCACGACGTCTTCTTCCACTATCCGCCCGCCGGGGCCTGTTCCCGTGATGGTGGAAAGATCGATGCCACGGTCGGCGGCCAGCGCTTTCGCACGAGGCGAGGCGATGACACGAGTGTCCTGTGGATCCGCTGGTAGGGCGGGCGTCGGACCGACAGCAGGAGGCAAACTTGTCTTCGTTCCACTAGCGACCGACGGCGCCGCTGTGATCTTGTCGGTCAATGCCGCGGTGATGTCTTCATCCGCCCCACCGATGACGCCGATCAACGTTCCGGACATGACGGTGGCCCCCTCCTGCACCAGGATCTTGCGCAGGATACCGGAAGCAAATGCCTCAAGATCCATGATGGCCTTGTCGGTTTCGATTTCAGCGAGCGCCTCCCCTGCCTGCACCGAATCCCCTTCGCGCTTCTTCCAGGAAAGAAGGACGCCTTCTTCCATGGTGTCCGTTAGTTTTGGCATGACAACGCGACTAGCCATAAAATTCCCTCACGGATGCTGAAAAAGTCCCCTATTTCACCCGCCCAACCCCGGCGCGCCAAGACGCGCCTTTTCCCATGCTTCATTCTCAGTTCAACACAATCAGCAACGTAATTCTGAAGTTACGCCTCCTGTTATGTCATCCCTGCGGCTTCGCCCGGGAAAGAGGTGCGTCTTGGCGCACCTGGGGCTGGGTGGGTGTGACCGCCGGCCCTTTTTGAGCATCCTTAAGATTTTAAGTTGCCTTTCAATCATCATCACTATTTAACCACTCGTAGAGCGGTTAAACCATGAGAAGAACTTGCCGATCAATCCATCTGGCGTTTCAGGCTGCCTCACAGGATCCGGATACTCGATCCAGGGTTCCTGAGATCCCAAATAAGCGCCTTGACGGACGCTTAGTTGGCTGCGAAGTTGCGAATAGCCCTGTCCTTGGAGCGTGCGAATTAATTCCTCCAGCGCGGCTTCAGGCGTGGCTTGTGCAGTGGTGACGACGCGCGTGGTTTCATATCGCAGAATGGCTTGATAGCCTCCGTCGGCTTGGTCATACACGACCGGTCTACTAAAGCCTCTCTCGCGTTCATCGAATCCGGCCAATTGATGTTTCTCCTGCACGTGTTCTGACATAGCAAGTTCCGGATAGAAATCCGTGCGAGATGGGGGAACGAGTTGGCAATCTATTCTGCCCACGTCGCGCCTTTCTCGTATATCTCGCGCGTCACGCGTTTCCTAATGTCAGAGAGCCCGAAACACGCCCAAAAGATCGCTCAACGCAATTGTCTTGTTCTTCAGGATGGCGCGCTGCGCCTGCATCGGCTCCATCGCCGAGGCTCGCTCATGGCCGCCTTTCAAGATCGCGGCCCCGAGGGCGAGCACGTCCTTGCATTCCTTCTCGACTTTGCTCTTGACCACTGGATTCACGGCCAGAATGTCGGCCATCGCCGCGCGTGTCGTGGAGAGATGCGCGTGCAGTTCCTCGTCCGGGTATGCCTTCCTGGCTGCCTCATCGAGGCAGCGATCGAGGTACTGTGCGAGGAACACATAGAGCCGAACGAGCGTCTCCGTGATCTCAATGTGATCGTGAGTTGGCGTTTGTGATGACATGGGTGATCGTGCCTCCTTGCTTACGGTGTGCCGCACACGGCCTTGACGGCGTTGATGACGCGTGGCTTGTCCGGGATAGCGGCGTCTTCCAACGGGCGACTATAGGGCATCGGCACATCTTCACCTGTGACGCGCTGGATGGGAGAATCCAGGTAATCGAACGCCGCTGCATACACGCTCTCGGCAATCTGTGCACCCAGCCCGCAGAACCGCCAACCTTCTTCGACAATCACGAGACGTCCGGTCTTTTTAACCGAGGCCACGATTGTTGAGAGGTCTAAGGGTTTGAGGGTGCGGGGATCGATGACCTCGACCTCGATGCCTTCTCGACTCAACTGATCGGCTGCCTCCAGTGCCAGCAGGAGCATCTTCGAATAGGCGACAATCGTCGCATCGTGTCCGGTACGTTTCACTTCGGCGACACCGATGGGGATGGTGTACTCACCGTCTTCCACTTCCCCCTTCGTTCCGTACAGTAATTGCGCTTCGATGAAGATAACAGGATTGTTGTCCCGGATCGCGCTCTTCAGCAGGCCCTTCGCATCATGCGGTGTAGCCGGCGCGATCACTTTCAAGCCCGGCACGTGACAGAACCAGGCCTCCAGACTTTGCGAATGCTGTGCGCCTAACTGGTGCGCGGCGCTGCCCGGTCCGCGAATCACCATCGGCACCGACAGCTGGCCCCCCGACATATAACGGATTTTTGCTGCGTTGTTGACGATTTGATCCAATGCCACAATGCCGAAATTCATGGTCATGAGTTCGACGATTGGATGCAGCCCTGCCATGGCAGCGCCGATTGCCAGGCCCGTAAAGCCGGCTTCTGTAATCGGAGTATCCACCACCCGTCGCGGGCCAAATTCCTCCACGAAACCCTTGCTGACTTTGAAGGCGCCCTGGTAGTAGCCCACTTCTTCGCCGATGAGAAAAATGCGCGAGTCGCGCCGCATCTCCTCCCGCATGGCCTGGTTCAGCGCTTCACGATAGGACATCAGCATGGATTCTCTTCGTCCTCCTGCATCACATGGGTGTGCAAGTCCGATGGAGTTGGGAAAGGGCTCTCATCTGCGAATCTGACGGCGGCCGCCATGACCTCGCCGATGTCCTGCTCAAGCTGTATGAAATCGGACTCGGCGCCTAGTTTGTTGTTCAGGATCGTTTCCTTCAGCAATAGCAGCGGGTCGCGTTTGCGATGCTCCTCCACTTCTCCTTTCGTTCGGTAGTGTCCGTGTGCCGGGTCTGACATCGAGTGGCCCATGAACCGATAGGTCATTGCCTCGATGAAGTATGGTCCATGCCCCGCCCGCACCTGTTCCACGACCTTGCGTATCACATCGCGCACGGCCAATACGTCCATGCCATCCACGCGCTCGGCCATAATGCCATAGGAGCGGGCTGTTTCTGCCACGTCCGCGTATAGTGCGATGGCTCGTTCAGCCGGTGTTCCCATACCGTAGCGATTGTTCTCGCAGACGAAGATCACCGGAAGTTTCCATAAAGCCGCCAAATTAAGTGCCTCATGTGCCTGGCCGCTCGGAATCGCTCCTTCACCGAAGAAGCAGACAGTCACGAGATTGAGTTGTTGATACTTGGTCGCGAAGGCGAGTCCCGTGGCAAGGGGAATGTGGCCACCGACAATGGCATAGCCGCCCATAAATCGACGCGAGGCATCCACCAAATGCATGGAACCCCCTTTACCCTGGCACAGGCCCGTCGCTTTGCCGAACATTTCGGCCATCACATAGCTGGGGTCTGAGCCTCGGGCAAGACAGTGGCCGTGGTCGCGATAGGCGCTGATCGCATAGTCGTCCGGTCGAAGGGCAGCCATAGTCCCAACCGCAATCGCCTCTTCGCCGATATAAAGGTGTAGGAAACCGGCAATTTTTGCGAGGGCGTACATCTCCGCCGATTTTTCTTCGAACCGGCGGATCAGCAGCATTTGACGGTAGAGGGATAGTACGTCGCTCCGGTCCATACTTGGCACTACCATAGTAAAGATCCTAGCGGGCGCATTGATCTAGTCTATCTGGTTTGTCTGGTTGATCTGGTTGGTCTGGTTCAACCAAATCAACCAGACAAATTAAACAAACCAAATAACGGTCTTCGTACGCTGGCGGATGTTTTCAGCATCTTATTAGATATGCACCTTCACGTCGATGCCGCCTACCTGTACTTCATACCGCGCACCTCTGCGACGAGCCCTTGGCCCGGTTGCACATCGGCGGTGCCCGCCACTCGTACGAACTCTCTCATCGCCTACCCCGTTCTTTCGCCTGTCGATTATGTCTTTGCAAATGGATTCTTGATTTTGCTCAGCAGGCTTTCGATCGGCGGAACTCCTTTTGCAGCACCGGTGACTTCCGCAATAATTTTCTTTGCGATCTCACGGAACGCCGCCGATTGCGGAGAGGCCGGATCGGCTACGACGATCGGGTTGCCCGAATCACCGCCGTCCCGAATAGCCGGGTCGATCGGTACTCGACCAAGGAACGGCACGCCGAGTTTGGCGGCAGCCCGCTCCCCGCCCCCGTGTGAGAATATTTCTGTCCGCTCACCGCAGTGGCCACACAGAAAGTAACTCATGTTTTCCACAATACCGAGGAGCGGCACATTCACCTTCTGGAACATCATCATACCTTTGCGGACATCGTGCAACGCGACTTCTTGTGGTGTCGTGACGGTAACAGCGCCGGTCAGCGGGACCAACTGGGTAAGGGTGAGCTGCGCGTCACCGGTACCGGGCGGCAGATCGATCAGCAAGTAATCCAGTTCGCCCCACAACACGTCTCGAAAAAGTTGTTGAATAGCGGTATGGACCATTGGCCCTCGCCAGACCACGGCGGTGTCTTCCGGGACGAAAAATCCCATGGAGATGAGTTTGACGCCGTGACTTTCAGCAGGAGCGATCTTACCGTCCTTCTGTTCAGGGGGCTTGGTCACACCCATCATCATGGGAATGTTCGGGCCGTAGATATCCGCATCGAGCAGGCCGACCTTAGCCCCAGTCAAGGCCATGGCTACGGCGAGATTAACGGAAACAGTGGATTTACCGACCCCGCCTTTGCCGCTGCTGACGGCGATGACGTATTTGACGCCGGGAATGAGGTTGTCTTTCCCGTGACCGGTCTGGGGTTCAGCGGGATGTGTATCAGCCATGAAGCGCCTCCTCTACATGCACAAGCGAATAAGACCGGCTCTCAAGCCAGTCACTCCATCATAAGCGAAGGATGGGGTGAAAGAAAATGGGTCTATTGAGCTATCGGCAATAACGCAATGAGGGAATGCCTAGAGGAAAGATCGATAATCTGTCATGAGAGTGTTCCGCGGATCGCTTATCCAACGGTGGGGTCGTTGCGGCGCAGGTTGCTTGCGAGCCCGATCAGCGAGAGCGTGTAAATGATCCACTTCGAGGGGTCGAAGTTGTACCACTTCGGTCCGTTGCGGAAATCGCGCGCGAAGGCGTGATGAAAGTTGTGATAGCCCTCGCCAAAACTGACGAAGGAGACCAGCCAACTATCGCGGCTGCTGTCCTTTGTACTATATGGCTGTGCCCCCACCATGTGACAGAGTGAATTGATCGTGAAGGTGGAGTTCAGCACCATGAACATCCGGAAGAGACCACCCAAGAGGAAGCCGCTGATGCCGCCTTGCCAGCCGCCGTGCCACACACCAAGAACAAAAGGGAGCAGCAGTCCTGTGATCACGATCGGCCAGTAGTAGCGATCTTGCCACATCACGACGGGGTCGCGACGCAGACGGATCTCGTACTTATCCTTGCGATGGATGCTGTCGTAAAACAGCCAGCCACAGTGGCTGTGCCAGAATCCCTTAGTGGCGTTGTAGGGATCTTCTTCTTCATCCGTCTTGGCATGATGGCGGATATGGTCGCTGCCCCACTTGAGGGCGGAGTTTTGCAGCGCCCAACCGCCTGCAACGAGGATACAGGCCTTGACCCAGTTCGGGCATTCGAAACTCTGGTGCGACACTAAACGATGATAACCGACGGTGATCCCCATACCTGTGACAATGTACATGACACTGAACAGTATCCAGTCGAAGAGACTGAATCCGTAAAAGTAACCATAGAGCGGAAGTCCGATGGTCGTGGCGATAACGATGGCGCAGAATAGCGCAAAGTTTAGCGGAGAAAACTCAGCTTTGGCTGGTGCGGCTTCAGTCGTTGTAGCGAGCATTAGCTCTCCTTTGGGCGCACAACTCGCACTTCATTTCTTGGATAAAGCTAGGGGAAAGAAACTTCGCTCTCACAGCATACCGAATTTATTCAAATGTTTCAAGTGAATGCTCACAGTGTATACTGACAGGGTTCTTCCGTCTCACTGCCAGTGGGGTGCAGATGCCAGAAATGTCTTCCCCTCTCGAGCCCACCGTATACCGTATCGGTGAACAACTCGCCCGTCTCTCGGCAGGTCGGACGCCGACTCTCTTCGAGCGCCGCTGGTGGTCGCAATCGGCTCTGAACATGGCCATGCAGGACAGCGGCTTCAAGACACAGCTGTTTCGATTCATCGATGTTCTGCCCTCGATCACAGACGATGAGGAAGTGGTTGCGCTGGCTCGCGAGTATTTGGGCGACGGAGGCATACCGATCTTCGGCGGTCAATGGGGGCTCAACATTCTTTCCGCCACCAGCTTGGGGGCTCGGCTCAGCGGTAAGGCGATCAGAAGTCAGGTCGAGCATATGGCGCGCAGCTTCATTGCCGGTGCAACAGTCGAAGAGGCGGCGCCGCAGTTGACCGATCTTTGGCAGCATGGGCGAGCGTGGTCGGTGGACTTGCTGGGTGAGGCCACCATCAGCGATCGTGAGGCTGACCGGTACCGCGATCGTTGCGTAGAAGCCCTAACCCTACTTGCGCGCGAATCAGCCTCGTGGCCATCTGCTCCACGCCTGGAGCGCGACCATCTCGGGCCGATACCGCGAGTCCAACTCTCCATCAAAATCTCCGCACTCTCCCCTCATCTCGACCCGATCGATCCGGAAGGAAGCTACCGTTCGGTGGCGGCGCGGCTGCGACCCATCCTCGATTTGGCGATGCGCCTCCCCGCTTCCTTGATTTTCGATATGGAGCAAGCCGATACGAAAACCTTGCTGGTGGAGATATTCACCAGACTCTTTGCGGAAGCTTCCTATAAGGATTATCCCCATGCGGGTCTCGCGTTGCAGGCCTACCATCGGGAGACAGCACGAGATATCGAGGAGCTTCTGACCTGGGTTCGCCGGCGTGGGGCGCCCATTACCGTTCGATTGGTGAAGGGGGCGTACTGGGATTCGGACACGATCCGCTATCGGCAACGAGGCTGGGCTGTGCCTCTCTTTGAGCACAAGGCGGAGACGGATGCCAATTATGAAGCGATCACGCGTCAGATTTTATCTCAGGCATCCCTGATACGGCCGGCATTTGGGACGCACAATCTCCGTACGCTGGCCTACATTGAGGCGGTTGCAGAGTCGCTCGGGCTCCCTCCTGAGACCTGGGAATATCAGATGATCTTCGGAATGGCCGAGCCTTTTCAGCATGCCGTGATGCAGTATGGGCGTCGATTGCGGCTCTATACCCCGGTGGGCGATCTGCTTCCAGGCATGGCCTATCTCGTGCGGCGGTTATTGGAAAATACCTCGAACGAATCATTCCTACGTAAGGAGTATGTGGAGTCTCACCCGTTGAGTACGTTGTTGGCTCCGCCAGCTCTTGAGGGGGTAACTCAGAAGCCGTCCCTCATGTCCCCGTCGGCGGATATGCAGGAGTTTCACAATGAACCGCAGCGGAACTTTGCACAGGCTGACAGCCGTGTGGCGATGCAGCAGGCCATAGCGACCGTGCGGTCAAAACTGGGCCGTCAGTGGGTTTCGTCCTCTGAGGGGCGCCTGACAGGGCCTCTCATCGAGTCCCGCAATCCTGGACGCCCGGATGAAGTCGTAGGCCGGTTGTCCAGCGCGAGTTCGGAGGATGTCGAACAGGCGGTGCGTCGGGCAGCTCAAGTATGGGAATCCTGGCGTGATACCACACCAGAATGGCGAGTGGACATCATGCGTGCCGCCGCTTCGCTCATGCGGAAACGGCGCGATGAGTTGGCGGCATGGGAGATAGTGGAATGTGGGAAGCCGTGGCGTGAAGCGGATGCGGATCTCGCGGAAGCGATCGACTTTCTGGAGTTTTATGCGGCAGATTGGCGCAGGCTTGCGCTTCCAAGAAGGTTAGGACAGGCGCCGGGTGAACTGAACCAGCGCTTTTATAGCCCTCGTGGGGTGACGGCCGTCATCGCTCCATGGAATTTTCCGCTGGCGATTCCCACCGGCATGGTGTCGGCGGCGCTCGTAACCGGGAACTCCGTGATCTTCAAACCTTCCGAGCGGTCACCAATGATGGGGTACTGGCTCACGGAGATTTTGCAGGAGGCAGGTGTGCCTGAAGGGGTACTCTGCTGTTTGCCAGGTGGACCCGATATTGGACGGGCGTTGGTGCGCCATCCCGATATTGCCACCATTGCCTTTACTGGTTCAAAAGATGTGGGCCTTGGCATGCTGAAAGATGCCAGTACTCTTATGCCGGGACAACACATGGTCAAACGGGTGCTGGCGGAGATGGGAGGGAAAAATGCGATCATTGTCGATGAGACAGCGGATCTCGATGACGCGATCATCGGGGTGGTCTCATCGTTCACCAGCTATGCGGGGCAGAAATGCTCTGCTTGCTCTCGGGCGATCGTGCACACGGCGATCTATGATAGTTTTCTGGATCGCCTCAAAGAGGCTGTGCTGAGTCTGAGGATTGGAAATCCTGAAGAACCTGGCACACAGGTCGGGCCGGTGATCGATCATCGAGCGCAGTTGAAGATTCAGGACTATATCGAGATTGGAAAAAAAGAAGCTCGTGTGTTGGTAGAAGGAACTGTGACTGGTCCAGGCTGGTATGTCGGGCCGACGGTCTTCTCGGATGTGGCGCCGACGCATCGAATAGCTCAGGAGGAAATCTTTGGGCCGATCCTTTCAGTGATGAAAGCCGCTTCCTTTCAAGAAGCGCTGACTCTGGCGAATTCGACGGCCTACGCACTCACCGGCGGAGTCTATTCTCGAAGCCCGGACAATCAGGAACTGGCTCGCCGGCAATTCGATGTCGGAAATCTCTATCTGAATCGTCCAATCACAGGCGCGTTAGTGGGCCGCCAGCCGTTTGGAGGCCATCGACTCTCCGGAGTCGGAGCGAAGGCCGGAGGTGAAGAATACCTGACGCAATTCATGGTCACCCGTGTTGTCAGCGAGCAAACCCTCCGGCGAGGATTCGCGCCGCCCGAGTGAGGCCTTCGGCGGTTTAATTTCGTACGATTCCAGTTCTTCTATGATATCCGTGACCACGCCCCGGTCTTCCAATCGCGAGAGCTCCTGCCGTTCGACATACTTGACCAAGCCCACACCTTTTGCAAACCAGGCGGTCATTACATCGGTCCCGATGGCTGTCCTCTTCGTCCCGGAGAGATGGATTTGCATCTGCATGCGGGCTTCCACCTTTACGGCATCCTGGAACGTCCCGGCTGGCACGGTGACTGCTTCTTGCCCCAGCACTGTTGCATCGCCCTGCGCATCGGCTTTCTCGTCGATGCCGTCCCGATCCAAATCGGTGCCGAAGTCCAAATCCTTACGGTTGAATTGCGCGAAGGATGACGAGGCCTTCATCGGGAAACGTATGATCTGATAGGGCACAAGTTGTCGTTCAAAGGGTGTGCCAGGTTCGGAGCCGTAATAGACGATGCCGACGCTATCGCGGCGGTAGAAACTATCCGAAGGGCCATGGTTGCCTGGATTGGTATCGTGATACATCGTGACGGTCGTGCCCTTGATGGATTTCGTGCCGGTGACCGAGGACACGTTGGAGAAAAATTTATGCTCAATCGTTTGCAGAGGTCCTTCAGTAATCTGGCCACGATAGTGCCATTTATTTCCGATCTGATCGGGAAAATAGTCGGCGGATTGGGCAATGGCACTGGGATCTTCCGCAGCGAGGAGCGCTGACCAGGGAGTACAACCGAGCAGCAGAGCCGTGCCCACAATGACAACTCGTCGGTATCCTGCTTTCTTCAACGGCATGCCTGGGGCCTCCACGGGTTACACGATGCGGTGACCGTATCATAGGAATCCTGGGGGCGGCAAGGGAAGGAGATTAGCTCTCGTTCGCAGGCTTGCCTTCCCCAGATATCCCACCCATAATCGGATCGTTATTTGGTTGAACGAAACAAACCAGACAGACCAGAGAAACCAGATGAACCAAAGGCGTGCGGCGTTTGTGACTGGTGCGTCCGGAGGGATTGGTCGAGCAATCAGCCTGGCTTTTGCGGGTGCCGGCTGGTCTGTCGGGATACATTATCGTCGAAATAAGGCGGCTGCCGAAGACACGCTCACGCAAGTGGTGGCCATCGGTGGAATCGGAACGCTCTACGAAGCCGATATTCGCGAGTCGCATGCGGTGCAACACATGGTGGCGGCTTCCTGCCGCCAGGTACCAGTGCCGTCGGTGTTTGTGTGCAATGCGGGAATCGGAGGGAGCCATCTCCTGCTTCGACAGCGTACAGAAGATTGGGCGGATGTATTGGCCACGAATTTGACGGGAACCTTTCATTGCCTCCGCGCCATGGCCCCTCCCCTCCTCGCTCGCGGCGGCGGGTCGATTATCGTGATTGGATCGCATACCGGATTCCACGGCTCAATGGGGCAAGCCGCCTATGCGGCGTCAAAGGCCGGTCTCATTGGCCTGGTGCAGACTGCAGCCCAAGAATGGGGAGCAGGAAATGTTCGTGTGAATCTCCTTTTGCCTGGCTGGCAGAAGACGGGGCTATCTGAAGAGGCCATGCCGGCAGACGATAATTGGAACGGCCATACGTTGGGCCGGCCACCGTCACGAGAAGAAGTAGCCAAGACAGTATTGCATCTGGCGCAACTGAACGATGTGTCGGGACAGGTTTGGAACTGTGACAGCCGAATCCTTTAGCAGGATGCTGAAAAAGTCACCATTCTCACCCATCCAACCCAGGCGCGCCGAGACGCGCCTCTTCCCATGCTTCGTTCTTACCTCGAAAGCATCCTCAACGGGGACCCAGCCGCCTCACCACTCGGCGGCGCGCACAAACTCGGTGCTCCTTATTCGGCGCACCGTGCGCCCCAGAGGGTATGCCTGCGGTGTTTCCTTCGGCTGCGGCCTTGCTGGCAGCCTTTTGGATCATCCTGCGGGGAGCAGGGTTCCGGTTTCCGTCAGAAATCAATTATGCGACGAACAAAACAACTAGCTACCGATTCCAGCCCACAAGGGATCTTTGTCACCGCGACGGATACGGGCGTTGGGAAAACGCTCGTCGCTTCTGCGCTGGTGGTGCGTCTCATTCAACGGGGTATCGATGTGGGTGTTATGAAGCCGATTGAGACTGGGGTCTCGCGAGCGACCAAGGCTCAGTCAGATGGAGTGCGATTGCGAAGAGCGGCTGGAAGCCAGGATTCGTTGGCAGAAGTGTGTTCCTATGTCTTTCGGCTTCCAGTGGCGCCGCTCTCTGCCGCACGAGCGGACAGGACAACTGTGCAGATCGCGACGATCATGCGAGCGTTCCGTGCTCTGAGTCAGAAGCATACGTTCATGGTGGTCGAAGGGGTTGGCGGAGTACAAGTACCAATTACACAGCAACTTAACATATCAGATCTCATCCATCGAACGAAGTTACAGGCCATTGTGATCGGACGATCGGGCCTAGGGGGAATTAATCAAGCGTTGTTGACGCTCCACGCGCTCCGTCGGCGAAAGATTCCCGTCGCAGCGTTGGTCTTGAATCAGTGTCGACCGGTGCGTACGAAGATTGCTCGTGTGCAGGAACAATCGACCGTGCGTCTCCTGCGGCGACTTGTTGGAGTTCCCATGGTGGGCCCCCTCCCCTACAGTCCGAGCGTGAATCGAAATTGGCACGATGAAATGGTCCGGCTTGCCGGGACTGCGCCGATCATGAAGCTGGCAAGATTGGTCCTGGGATCTGGCCGAGGAACGCCTTCACGGCGTCGGTGATATCCGGAGCTTTGAGGATCGCCGAAATGACTGCGACACCATTTGCGCCGGCTTGGATCACTTCCCCCACCTGTTCGATCTGAATCCCCCCAATTGCAAATATGGGCAACGACGTGAGCCTGCGTATTGCACGTAACCCTTCAAGGCCAACAATCGGGTCATGGTCCTGTTTGGAGCCGGGAGTGAAGATGGGACCGAAGCCGAGGTAGTCCGGTTTCCCTGCGGTGGCTTCCCGCACCTGGTCAGGATTGTGAGTGGAGATTCCGATCAGCTTGTCCGGACCCATCACTTTTCTCGCCAAGTCGAGAGGCATATCGTCTTGCCCCAGATGCACGCCATCGGCGTCGACGGCCAAGGCCAGGTCGCATCGATCATTAACGATGAAGAGAACCCCTGATTTTCCCGCGGCCTGTCGAAGCGTTACGGCTTCCATGTAGGCGTCCTTCATTGCTGCGTGTTTGTTGCGATACTGGAAGAGAAGGGCGCCGGCCTGAGTCGCCATCGCCAGGACTTCGACCAAGGGACGTTCGGGATCGACCGACGGATCGAGAATAATATAGAGGCCGGAGAGAGAATGAAGGCGTGCGGCGTTCATAAAGATCGTTATATGGTTTATCTCGTTTATCTGGTTTGTTTGGTTGAACTAGACCAACGAGATGAACGAAACAAGCAAGATAAACCAAATCAACCCAATCAGGATTACTTCTTCCCGCACGCTGCTTTCCACAGAGATTGATTGATGGAACGCGATGCAACAGGTTCCCACTGTTGGACTTCGGTGGTACTGTACACCACGCTACCGCTTCCCATGTGGCCTGAGAACCATGTATAGCCAAGCGTACGTGTGCGTACTTCTGCACAATCGTATTCATTGAATCGTTTGATAGACAACAGCGAATCGCCCGCCACGGTTTGTACGGTCTTGTAGTCGAACAATTGCCACATCTTCGCCAAATTCTCGTTGTGGCGAATGGTGTCTGGGTCGACGTACACAGCCAGTCCTGCTTCGTCGTCGCCACTCGTCAACACCCACGCTGCATACACTGGTCCACTACTCAGCACCAGGAGCATGATCAGTAACCAGAAGCTCAAAAAGTAGACCTGACGCAGCTTGAGGAATAGGTCGGTGTTATAGGTCGCAGAGCATGATGGCACAGGGGAGCGGCGGAAGGGATAAATTGTGAAGGGCATAGTGGCCTCACAGGAGGGCGTATTCTAGAAGTGCCGAGATCGAGAATGCAATGTCAGGGAACCATTTTGCGCAACTTGCCAGACCACCTGGTATAGTAGCCGAAGAGATTGCGCTATCGAAAGGGGGATGCCGATGAAGCCCAAAATTCCTGACGTCCAGCATATAGAGAATCGGAACCTGTCACCTGAGCCTGAGTCCATGCAGAAATATTCAGATGAGGTGAGGGAACGGATCGCGAAGAAAGCCTATGAACTCTATGAGCAACGGGGGCGAGAGGCGGAGCGAGATGTGGAAGATTGGCTAAAGGCCGAGGAACTGGTCCGCAAGGAGATGAATGCTCGCCGCCCTGCCCTCTAGCTCCCAGAATAGAAAGTCATCCGGATCGCTCGTTCTTGAAATAGCGAGGTGTCTCATGCGCAGGACGGTCATTCTCATTGCGGCGAGGCTGTCTCGCTCCTCGCAAGCGGCAGAGATTCGATTCCACAGCTTCTGTGGGTAACTCTGTGAATGATCGTCGTGTGATGTCGATAACGCCAGGCGCTGAGAGTCCTTGCAGCAGTTTGCCTAATAAATAAGCATTGTGCCTCCTCCAGTAACCCCCCTATATTTTGTGGCTTGACGACATAGTTTTCTCTTTTCACCATGTGTGAACCCGTACTCTTGCCGCGACGATTTTTCATTTGAACAATGTAGTGAGCCGCATGAGGCACCCCTCCCCTCCTTCGTGGTGAAACAGTTACGGCCTGGCACGTTGCAGCGGACGTATTCGCAGTTATCGCAGGAGTTGTCGTGAATAATACGGGCCGGGATGGGAGGAGCAAGAATCGCAAAGCGGATGATCAGGGAAATCGCGGATAGCTGTCAGACGGCGTGGCAGAATGCGTCAACTGGCAAGGAAGCGTTCGAGGAAGGTTGTTGAGACGTGGCCCTTTTGGAAATCGGGGTCGTTGAGGATGCGTTTGTGCAGCGGAATGGTCGTCTTGATGCCTTCGATCACGAATTCGTCGAGGGCTCGGCGCATGCGGGCAATGGATTCTTGCCGGTCCCGTCCATGCGTGATGACTTTGGCGATCATGGAATCGTAGAACGGGACGACCATCATGTTCGACTCCATCACCGAGTCGACTCGTACACCGAATCCGCCTGGCGCGCTGTACTTGGTGATCATCCCCGGGCAGGGCGTAAATTTTTCTGGATCTTCGGCGTTTATGCGACATTCGAGACTATGCCCGATGAGTTTGATGTCCTGCTGTTTGAACGAGAGGGATTGCCCGTCAGCGAGCCTGATTTGCTCCTTGATGAGATCGATGCCGGTCACCATTTCGGTGATAGCATGTTCGACCTGGATGCGAGTGTTCACTTCCATGAAGAAGAAGTTGTGGTCCTTATCGAGCAGAAACTCGACGGTGCCGACATTCCGGTAGTGCACGGCTTTGACGGCTTCGACGGCGACGCGGCAGATGGCCCGGCGGAGTTTCTCGTCGATAGCAGGCGACGGTGTCTCTTCGAGAAGCTTCTGATGCCGGCGTTGAATCGAGCAGTCGCGCTCTCCAAGATGCACGACATGCCCACGGTGGTCGGCGATAATCTGCACTTCGATATGGCGGGGTTCGAGAAAATATCGTTCGAGGTAGACGGCGTCGTTGCCGAACGTGGTCTTCGCCTCCGCTTGCGCGGCTTGAAACGCGCGAGCGAGATCCGCGGCCTTGTTCACGACCCGCATGCCGCGTCCGCCCCCACCGGCGGAAGCTTTGATGATGACGGGATAGCCGACCTTGTCCGCGGCTTCGAGGGCTTCCTGTTCACTCTTCAACTCGCCGGGACTGCCTGGTGTGACGGGTAAGCCTCGGTGGGCGACGATTTCCCGTGCTTTGGCTTTATCGCCCAGGAGAGCGATATGTTCGGACGTAGGGCCGATGAATTTGACTCCGATGGATTCGCAGACTTCGGCAAAGTGGGCATTCTCGGAGAGAAATCCGTAGCCTGGATGAATGGCGTCGGCCCCGGTAATCTCGGCCGCGCTCAGAACGTTGGGAATATTTCGGTAACTGAGCGCCGCATCGGGAGGTCCCACACAGATCTTCTCGTCGGCTGCGCGCACATGAAGGCTCGTCGCATCGGCCTCTGAAAAGATCGCCACGGTCTTAATGCCGAGTTCCTTACAGGCGCGAATCACGCGGAGTGCAATCTCACCGCGATTGGCTATCAAGACTTTCTTGAACACGCGAGTACTCCGATGTGGATCGAGAGAAGGAAATCAGGTGGTGGCTGTCGGATCGACGAGGAAGAGCGCTTGGCCATACTCTACCGGCTTGGTGCTTTCGGCCAGAATTTTCGTGACCCGCCCATCCACCTCCGATTCGATTTCGTTCATCAACTTCATCGCTTCGACGATGCACAGGACCTGTCCCTTTTTTACATAGTCGCCTTCTTCAACATACGGATCGGCATCCGGAGAGGGGGACCGATAGAACGTCCCGACGATCGGAGACACGATGGTGATCATGCCGGTCGTGTCTTCGGTCTGTGTACCGGCCGCAGTAGGCAGTTGAGCGGCTGAGGTGGAGACGGATATCCCCTGATCTGGAACCGTAGCCGTAACCGTTCTTAGCCCGGTTTCGTGCCGTACACGGATTCTGAGGCCGTCGCGTTCCAATTCCAGTTCGGTCAGGTTGTTCTTCTTGAGCAGATCGATCAGTTCTTGGATCTGCTTGCTTTGTTGTCCTGACAGCAAGGATGTTCCCTGCCTGCTTTGGTTCGCGGCAAAGGCCTGAGGGAGGATGATCGGTCTTCCACCCTTCTTCGGCTTACTGACCACTCGCTTGCTCACCGAGCACGCTCCACGTATTCTCGCGTACGGGTATCAATCTTGATCACAGTCCCGGTTTCCAAATAGAGCGGCACCTTGATGGTGGCGCCGGTTTCAAGGGTAGCGAGCTTGGTGCCGCCCGTGGCGGTATCGCCGCGGAAACCCGGCTCGGTATCGCTGACTCTTAATTCGATGAAGTTGGGTAGCTCGACGTCGATCGGGCGATGTTCGTACACCAGAATCTTCACCGTCATGTCTTCTTTCAAGAGGTCCGCATTTCCACCGAGCTTGCTCTTTTCGAACGTCAGTTGCTCAAAGGTTTCCGTGTCCATAAAGGTATAGGCGTCGTCAGTCGCATAGAGAAATTGCATGGTCCGTTCTTCAAGATCCGGCTCCTCAAATCGTTCTCCGGATCGGAAGGTACGATCCAGGACATTACCTGAGAGATAGCTCTTGAGCTTAGTGCGCACGAAGGCTCCGCCCTTGCCCGGTTTTACATGTTGAAACTCAACGATATAAAACGGCTGATTATCAACCATGAGGCGCACACCACCGCGAAAATCGGTCGTGGAAATCACTCGATACTCCCTTCAGACTATAGTCGGTCGTTCGATTCGCTCTGCAATTATCTCGTTACTTTTGCCACCCGTCGTGATGTCGCAGATCCCAACGCTTTCTTCTGGCGTCGGGATGCGGTCAGATGATCGTGCAGCCCACGGAGTGCGAGGAGATAGCCGGTCAGACCCAAGCCGGAAATTTGCCCGATAGCGACTCCTGCGATATAGGACCGATGGCGAAATTCCTCCCGCTGATGAATATTGGACAGATGCACTTCAACCGTCGGCAAACCGACCGCCGCAATAGCATCCCGGATTGCGACACTGGTGTGGGTAAAGGCGGCGGGGTTAATGATGATCCCGTCGTATTCCGTCCGAGCCTCTTGAATCCAGGTGACGAGCGCACTCTCACTATTTGACTGGCGCAGGTCCACCTTTACAGCCAGCTCCTCCGCCAATTTCGTGATGGCTGAGTCCATGGCGTCGAGAGACATGGTTCCGTAGATCGACTGTTCTCTGGTTCCAAGCAGATTGAGATTGGGACCATGTAAGACTCGTATTCGTAGCATGTCTTTCTATTCACATACTGGATACGTGAGGATGATTCAACATGACAGGGTCCAGCAGGGCGGCATTGTAGCAGTCCGTCTCAGACCGGTCAAACGTGTGAAAAATCTTAAGAAACTTTGGGGTGTGGTTCGTTCGTTGTGTCACGATCGTGACGGCGTGATTCGATGCTGCGAAGCCAAGATTCCAGTTGTGCCACGACTACACCATGAGGGGATGGAGGAGGTAATACTGCAGTGTCGGCGGCTTGGGGGTCAGGCACCGCGAGTTCTTCCCCTGTCTGGTCGTGTGTAGGGAGAGCTGTTTTCATGTGGTCTGTTACCACAACAAGCGGGTCGATAGAAGCGATCTTTTGTTCGACCGTCGTTGAAGCCGGTAGATCTGGTGCGGTACGCGCCTCCGGAGTGGAGGCCGTGGATTCGACTGGGGCGGGCGGTGCAGCAGTCGGCTGGGTGGCACGGTTACTTGTAACTGGAGTCGCCGGTTTTGACCGTCCCAGCTCTTTCTTTTGTTTCAGTGGACCACCCAGAGCAGATTGGACTGAGCGCGCTTCTTCATCACGCGGGTTGACTGCTAGAATGACGGCGCAGGATTGCAGCGCTGACTCATTCAGTCCCTGGCTTTGGTAGATCTTGATCAAGGTGCGATGTGCACGTAGGTTTTCGGGACTCAACTTGACGGATTCTTCAAGAATCGCTTTGGCCTTCGTGGCTTGCCCCATGTGGTCGTAGGCACGTCCAAGAGCCACCATGGCGGTAATGAAGCCAGGATACAACTTCAGGCCGTCTTCAAGGACGCCCGCGGCTTCTTGCCACATGCCGACTTTTCCATACTCTTCGGCCAAGGGCATGAAGGCTTTCGATTGGGGATCTTTGGCCAACTGGCTAGCCAGTCGATCGATTTCCAGGGCGCTTTCGGCGGCAATCTGGTCCTGAGCCATGGGTTGCTAGCGTCCTCTCGCAACTGACTTGGGGGTTTGGCTGGGTTGTCTGGTGTAGAGCAGCTCTTGTGCCCGGTTCAGAATCGCATCGGCGAGGGCTCGTTTGGGCATCAGGGGCAGCTCGGTCATGGCCCCCTGCCGGTCGATTAAAGTGGCTGCGTTCTGATCGCTGCCGAATCCCGCTCCTTCTATCGTGACATCGTTGGCGACGATAAGGTCTAACCCTTTCGCCGTCAGCTTGTCTTTCGCGTGGGTGATCAGATCGCTGGTCTCAGCGGCGAAGCCAACCATGAGTTGTGTGGTTCGTTGGGCGGATAGGGAGGCGAGGATGTCAGTGGTTCGTTCAAGATCAAGAGTCTGGGCGGTTCGCCCTTGTTTCTTTATTTTTTGCGAAGCAGGATGCGTGGGACGAAAATCCGCCACCGCGGCAGCCATGATCACAGTTGTGGACCATGCAAGACGCGCAGACAGGGCCTTCAACATTTCTTCAGCTGTGGCTATCGAAACGACTTCGACGCCTCTCGGAGCTGGTAACGCTGTGGGACCGGTGACGAGGACCACTTGAGCCCCCCTTGCCTGGGCGGCTTCGGCGATGGCATAGCCCATCTTACCGGAGGAGCGGTTTGAAATGAAGCGCACTGGATCGAGCGGCTCTTGCGTCGGGCCTGCCGAAATCAGAATACGATGCCCTTGCCAATCGCGTCGTGGAGCCAGCGCCGCTTGAATAGCTTCTAGAATTGTGCCTTCTTCTGCCAAGCGGCCTTGTCCGATCCGCCCGGAAGCAAGCGGGCCTATTTCTGGATTGACCACGATTGTTCCCCTCGCACGTAACGTCCCTACGTGTGCTGTGACAGATGGATGGGTCCACATCCCTCCGTCCATGGCAGGAGCCACAATCAGCGGGCACTGTGCGGTCAGGAGCATGGTTGAGAGCAGATCGTCTCCCAGTCCCAGCGCTGACTTTGCAAGGCAATTGGCCGTGGCCGGCGCAATGACGATGGCATCCGCCTGTTCGGACAATGACAAATGTTTCATCTCCTGATGTGCTTCGAATACATCCGTCGAGACGGGATGGCCGGAGAGCACTTCAAACGTTAGTGGAGTGACGAACTTTGTGGCCGATTGCGTCATCACGACGTGCACCACCGCTCCTTCACGGACTAGTGTTCGAAGCAACGCGACAGCCTTATAGGCCGCGATACTGCCGGTCACGCCAAGCACAATCTGTTTTCCGATCAACGTCGGCCCTATGGAGTCGGAGATCTTCAGAAGTTACTCCTCGCTTTCACCCACTACTGGCTTCGGGGTATCGTCGACATAGACGCTCAGCTCTTTCTTAATTTCCTTCGCATCGTCGCCGGTCATCAGGGCAATGCGCTCCATTTCGCCTTCCTTGCCGCGTTTGGCCTCTTTCATGGCATCCCGCGCTTCTTGGCCGACGAGATAGGTAATTTGTCCCCGGAGAACTTCATCGAGGGCGATGGTCGTTTCCTTGGTGAAGCGTGAGGCGGTATGACGTGATCCCTGGACAATGTGCTTCGCCCGCTGGGCTGCGATGATCGTCAGCCGGTGGCGTGAGTCGAATTCATCTACTGTGTATTGCGGCAAGAGTCTCAACATATCGATCATGGATTCGGTACTCCTATGGGTTAGGGAAGATCTTTGCGATCTTCGGTTTTCTGTTCATCGTCAAGAATAAAATTATTCTCGAGCCAGGTCATGTTCAAACGTTTCGTCTTCAAGCGTTCTGACCAGAAGATACTTTCGAGATCGTGAAGGGATCGGCCGAGGTCTTCATTTCGGACAATATAGGCATATTCCCGGTAGCTCCATACCTCTTCTTTCACTTTGTGCAGCCGCCGTTGAATTTCTTCCGGTGTATCGGACGCTCTGGTTTGGAGGCGGGCCCGGAGCACGGTCATCGAGGGAGGAAGAATAAAAATCGATACCGAATCCTCAAACCGTTTCTTGACCTGCATAGCCCCTTGCACATCGATCTCCAGTAACACATCGATCCCCTGATCGATCTTTTCGGTCAGCGACTTCCACGGCGTTCCATAGAGATGTCCGTACACGTGCGCCCACTCGACAAACTCATTTCGTGCGACCATTTCCCGGAATGTCTGTTCTCCAATGAAGTAATACTCCTGCCCATGTTTTTCGCCTGACCTCGGCTTCCTCGTCGTATAGGAAATTGAATGCCACAGGCCTGGGAGGTTCGTTGCGAGTTGCTTGCAGAGCGTAGTTTTTCCCGTCCCGGATGGCGCAGAGATAATGAAAAGAATTCCCCGCCGGTCCATCGAAGACCGCGGGTGGCCGGATGCTGGCGTCGTGGAGCTGGTCGTGGTGGCTGAGTTCATTCGACGTTCTGGACCTGTTCGCGAATGCGTTCCAGTTCGGCCTTCATCTGGACCACATGACCGGCGATTTCTGCATTGTTGGCTTTCGAGCCGATCGTGTTGACTTCCCGCCCAATTTCCTGAAGCAGAAAATCGAGGGTTTTGCCCACGGAGTCTGCACGGTTGAGCGTCTGCTCAAACTGTAGCATATGTGAGTCCAATCTGACTATTTCTTCCGTAATGTCGCCACGATCCGCGTACACCGCCAACTCCTGATAAAGCCGGGGGAGGTCGGGAATTTCCGATCCCAGCAGCTTCTCCACACGAACCTTCATTCTGTCAAAAGTCTCTTGGGCGAGTAGAGGAAACCGTGCGGCGATGAGATCCTTATGCCCCCGGATGGTCTGAAGCCGCGCACGCATATCCTCTGCCAGGGCCTTTCCCTCGCGTGTTCGCATGCCCTCAAGATCTGCCAAGGTCTGGGTCGTCAGTCGTTGAACAATCTTTGCCACTTTCGGGTCTTCTGTCGGCTGATCCGATACCGACACCACGTCGCGAAGCCCAGCCATAAGCGCAAGATCAATGGAGCCGCTCAGCTTCAGAGATTTTTTGAGAGTACGGAGGGCCTGATGGTACTGCTTCGCGAGGGGTTGGTCAAGATTGACGCTTCCTGTGCGTCCTCTGCCCGCCTGGACGGTCACCGTGATATCGATGCGCCCACGGGTGCAGCGTTGCTGGACAGCTTTCTTGAAAGAGTCTTCCAGATGGCTTAAAGGCCGGGGCAGGCGGCAGGCGATTTCGAGAAAGCGATGGTTGACAGAGCGCATTTCCACCGTCACGGACCCATCCTGCCCGAAGGCCTGTCGTCGGCCGAAACCGGTCATGCTACGAATCATTGGAGCCCTTTCTCTTTCCATGGGCATTGCCGGGAGATCGGACAGGTCGGGCATTGAGGTCTTCTAGCAAGGCAGACGTAGCGGCCATGCAGCAACAGGCGTTGTGACATAGCTGTCCACTGAGATTTCGGCACGAGCTGCTGCAGGTCTTGTTCGACCAGGTCTGGATTGTCTGATCTGGTCAGACCGAGTCGCTTCGCCACGCGTTTGACATGGGTATCAACGACAATACTGGGCTGGCCGAAAGCAGTTCCGAGTATGACATTCGCCGTCTTTCTGCCGACGCCTGGCAAGGTGATCAATTCCTCCATCGTGCGTGGAACTTGTTCACCAAAGCGCTCGGTCACGGCTTTACCGCAGGCGACGAGATGTTTTGTTTTGCTTTTAAAGAAACCGGTGGAACGAATAAGTTGTTCGAGTTCAGGACGATGAGCCGCAGCCATCTCCGCCGGTTGCCGATACCGCTGGAAGAGTGAAGGAGTAACTTGATTGACACGCTGGTCAGTGCATTGGGCGGAGAGAATTGTGGCCACGAGTAACTCCCAAGGGGAGCGGTGGTCGAGTTCCATCTGTGGGCTAGGCATCGTGCGCTGAAGTATCTTCGCAATCACTCGGAGACGTTTCCGACGATCCGAGGATGGCAGAGATCTCGTGGTCATGGTTGGTATCAAAATGGGTTGATTGTGCAGCGGGTTAAGGACGAGATGCAAGTGTGCGCGTCGGGGCTACCGATTTCTGAGAAGAACCATCCACCGGGACGAGCGCATCCAGCCGTTCTTCAAGGTGCAGGATCAGCGGGGGCAAGGTCTCCGGATGCAGAGATGAAATTCCGATCGCGCCATAGCGCCGACACAGGGCTTCCGCTTGCCCAGATGGAAGTTGGTCGCATTTATTGAACACCAGGACTCGTGGAATCCCATCGAGGCTAAGGCTTTGCAGCACGGTCTCGACCGACGCGATATGGGCGTCCAGATCTTTCGTCCCAGCATCGACCACGTGCAGAAGGAGATCGGCATCGCGCATTTCGTCCAATGTCGTTCTGAAGGCTGCCAAGAGATCTTTTGGCAGGTCGCGAATGAATCCCACCGTGTCGGTGATGATGACCTCACGGCCATGCGGAAAATACAATCTACGGCTTGTGGTATCGAGCGTTTCAAACACGCGTGGAGCCGTGCTCACCTGACTTTTCGTTAAGACATTGAGCAATGTCGACTTGCCGGCGTTCGTGTAGCCCACAATGGACAGGATCGGGAATGCTTGCCGGACGCGGCGCGATCGCCGCTGGTCTTGGTGACGGGCAAAGCCCTCGATCTGCCGCTCCAAATGGTCGATGCGTTCTCTGATGCGACGCCGATCCGTTTCGAGCTTCGTTTCACCGGGACCTCTGCTGCCGATGCCACCGGCCAAGCGTGAGAGGCTTGTTCCCTGACCGGAGAGACGAGGAAGCAGATAGTGGAGCTGTGCCAATTCGACCTGCACTTTGCCTTCCCGGCTATGCGCTCGTTGAGCAAAGATGTCGAGGATCAGCTGGGTTCGATCGATGACTGTGAGGTCGGTGATCTCCTCGATAGCGCGTAGCTGCGCGGGAGCCAAGTCTTGATCGAAGATGAGCAGATCTGCTCCCTTTTGCATGGCTTGCATCAGCACGTCCTTGAGTTTGCCGCTTCCCAATTGGAACCGGTGATGGCCACTCTGCGTGCGTTGTACTAAACGGTCGATCACTGTGAGATCTGCCGAGGAGGCTAGTTCTGCCAACTCGGCGAGGCGTTCTTCTTGGTCGGTCTTACTCTTGGGCGAAGCGCTCACGAGGATGGCGGTCTGACTCTGGGCCATGGTATGCGACGCACCCTGACGTTGTAGGTCTGACTCCAGCTCACGAACGAAGGTCTCGAAACTCACCGGACATTGATGCACCAGTGTAGGCTTGAGCAGCGTATACAGGGAGCCTTGAGAACCAGGTGGATTCAGATGGGCCAGGGAGAGCAACCCTGGTTCACCTTTTGGTGTGACACTCAATGTTCCGAACATGTCGAGCCGGAGTAGTCCAAGCATGGTGAGGTCTTCTTGGGTCAGGGGTTCTCCCTTGAGGTTTGAGCGTATCAGGCGAAGGCCCCTTAGTGATCGCGGACTTGCACGAAAGGTGGTCAGCGTCGTTGGCGAGGGCTCGGTGCCGGCGCCGACAAGGACATCTTGAACAGCCCCACGCCTGGTGATGACCAGTCCGATGGGACGGCGAATTTCATGCGTAAACTGCGCGAGAGTTTTTGCCGCTTCAGATGAGAGAACTTCATCTACGGGCATACGCCGGCGATACAGCCGTTCAAGCATGGTGAGCTGGCCGGCGCGAAGACCAAGAACCTGTCCGTGAATTTCTGGAATGGGCGTCGTTTCCTTATCGTCGTCGATTAGATCGGGGGCGCAAATGGCGAAACCAGCGATGCGTGGGCATCAATGTCTAGAGGTGCACGGAGCCCTGAGCGAAGAGCCTGCCTTCCTGTGGCTGCAATCATCGCGGCATTGTCGGTACAGTAGGCCAGCGGGGGAAGGCTCACTTGCAGGGTCTCGGCTGTCGCTCGTTGCTGGAGCAGTATACGTAATCGAGAATTGGCAGACACACCTCCGACAACGGCCAATGCACGAGCGCCGGTTGATCGGACTGCGGCAAAGGCTTTGTCAATCAAGACGCTCACGATGGCTTCCTGATAGCCCGCCGCCAAATCTGCCGCTTTCGCCGCACGAGATTGTTCCGGCATTCCTTGAAGTCTATAAAGTAAAGCCGTCTTTAAACCACTAAAGCTAAAGTCAAGACTCCCCTTCTTAAGATAAGAACGGGGAAATGCAATAGCCTCTGGGTTCCCTTGTCGAGCCAAGCGATCGATGGCTGGCCCGCCGGGGTATTCCAGTCCAAGCAGCTGAGCGCCTTTATCAAAGGCCTCCCCTGCTGCATCGTCTTGGGTCGCACCAAGGAGCCGGCATTGACCGATTGTCTCCTTAATATACAGATGGGTATGTCCACCAGAAACGACCAGGACTACGCAAGGCAGCGGGAACGCTGGATCCTTCAGCCAGGCCGAGGCGATGTGGCCTTCAAGATGGCTTACGCCAACAATCGGAACATTCAAGGCATAGGCCAGTGATTTTGCATAGTTGACCCCGACGAGTAGAGCACCGGCCAGCCCAGGTCCTTGTGTGACGGCGATTCCCGTGAGGTCAGTCCATGTGAGACCGGCTTGTTGTAGCGCCTCGGAAGAGACATCTTCAATCGATTCAATGTGGGCACGGGAGGCGAGTTCGGGAACGACGCCGCCAAATCGCCGATGAACGGCATGCTGCGACGTAATAATGCTCGAGAGGACAGCGCCGTCTGCGGCAAGCACTGAGGCGGCTGTTTCATCACACGACGTCTCGATACCCAAGACGGGCCCCGGTATCCAGGCTACGGTGGGCTGTACTGTGGTCGTCATCATGAAATCTATGATGCTGCCTGCGAACTAGACCGGCGACTAATGCATTACGTTGAAAGAGGTACAATAACACGGCCCTTGTGGCCGATGGCGCCACAAGGGCCGTATCGTACTCTATGCGATGGCGTCGCGCAGGTACAGGGCGGGAGATTACACCCCAGCCATCGCCTCCTGCTCAATGAATGCTGGAGCACCGTCGCGGAGTACCACACGGATCTTCCGGCATTCCTTGAAACGTCCTCTAATCATCTCTTCGGAGAGTGGATCGCCGATCGCACGCTGAATCGTCCGGCGCATCGGTCTGGCTCCGTAGAGCGGTTCGTAACCTTCTTTAATCAACCATTGCTTGACGTCGTCCTCGACCTCAAGCTCCACTCCCTTATCGAGGAGACGAAGGTTGAGTTCACCCAAGAGGATGTCGAGAATGCTGTAGAGATGCGTCTTGTCCAATTGATGAAAGACCACGACCTCGTCGATCCGGTTCAGAAACTCCGGGCTGAACGAGCGCCGCAATTCTCCCAACACTTCTTCCTTCTTATGACGCTCCTGGTCACCTTCCGTACTCTGGAATCCGAGCGAGACCCCCTTCTGAATCAACTTGGTCCCGATATTGGATGTCATGATGATGACGCAATTCTTGAAGTCGACTTTGCGTCCAAGACTGTCGGTCAGCACCCCATCATCCAATACTTGCAGCAGAATATTGAACACATCAGGATGGGCCTTTTCAATTTCGTCGAACAAGACTACTGAATAGGGCCGACGCCTGACCCGCTCAGTCAATTGGCCGCCTTCTTCATAGCCCACGTAACCCGGAGGGGCGCCGAATAGTCGAGAGCTTGTGAACTTTTCTTGATATTCGGACATATCGATCCGAATGAGCGAGTCTTCGCTATTGAAGAGGAACTCCGCGAGCGTCCGCGCCAACTCGGTTTTTCCTACCCCGGTGGGCCCCAGGAAAATAAAGGAGCCGATAGGCTTCTTCGCTTCCTTCAGGCCGGCGCGTGACCGCCGAATGGCCCGGGCCACGGCGGAGATCGCTTCATTCTGCCCGACCACACGTTTATGGAGGAATTCCTCCATGCGAAGCAACTTGTTCGATTCTTCTTCTTCAAGCTTGAAGAGTGGAATGCCCGTCATTTTGGAGACGACATAGGCCACTTCTTCTTTCCCGATCGTCGGCTTGTTTTTTTCCTGATTTTTCTTCCACTCGCGCTTGGACTCGTCGAGGAGCTTGCGTAGCCGTTCTTCTTCCTCGCGATGGCGAACGGCCTCCTCGAAGTTCTGCATCGATATGGCCAATTCCTTTTCACGAGAGACCTTTTTCAGTTCTTGTTCCATCGCTTTCAGATCTGACGGTAGCGCATAGGTCTGCAATTTGGCCCGTGACCCCGTCTCGTCGATCAAATCGATGGCCTTGTCCGGGAGGAAGCGGTCGCTGATATATCGATCGGACAGCTTGACCGCTTCGAGGATGGCCTCTTCGGAAATCTCGACGCCATGATGCTCTTCGTACCGATCGCGAAGCCCTTGGATAATCAGCACCGTTTCGTCGATGCTTGGCGGTTGGACATGGATCGGTTGGAACCGTCGCTTGAGGGCTCCGTCTTTTTCAATATGCTTTCGGTATTCATCGAGGGTCGTGGCGCCGATACATTGGATTTCGCCTCGCGACAGTGCGGGCTTGAGCATGTTGGAGGCATCGATCGACCCTTCCGCCGCCCCTGCCCCCACCAAGGTATGGAGTTCATCGATAAAAATAATAATGTTCCCGGCCTGGACGATTTCTTTCATGACGACCTTCAGCCGTTCCTCGAATTGGCCGCGATATTTCGTCCCTGCAACCAGTGAACCGAGGTCGAGTGCAATGACACGTCGTGAGAGAAGATTATCCGGCACTTCGGACTGGATGATTCGCTGGGCGAGACCTTCGACGATGGCGGTCTTACCGACGCCGGCCTCCCCGATGAGTACGGGATTGTTCTTCGAACGGCGACTTAGGATCTGAAGCACCCGTTCGATTTCGTCGGCTCGGCCGATGACGGGATCCAGTTGCCCTGCCTGGGCAAGCTGGGTCAGATCTCGACCGAACTCATCAAGCGCCGGGGTGTTGCTCTTCCGGTCTCGCTCGCGCGGGGCGGACTTCCTCAAGAATGTGACGGTTAGCTGTCGGGCGGTCAGAAGATTGGCGCCTAAGCTGCGGAGGATCTTTCCGCCTATCCCCTCCTCTTCTCGGAGAAGGCCCAATAAAAGGTGCTCACTGCCGATATGATTGTGTCCAAGGAGACGGGCTTCTTCGACTCCGTATTCGATGACCTTTTTGACTCGAGGGCTGAATGGGATCTCACCAAATGTCATGGTGGTTCCTCCGCCGGGTAAATTCCGTTCAATTTCCAAACGGACTTGCTCGGTCGAGAGTCCCATCTTTTTCAAGATCATCAGGGCAATCCCATCGGATTCACGGAGAATGGCCAAGACGAGATGCTCGGTTCCGAGGTAGTCGTTCTGATGACGTTCGGCCTCTTCCCGTGCGAGGATGATGATCTTCCGGCCCTTATCCGTGAATCTTTCGAACATCCTGCCTCCTTTTAGGGGGAGCCTATAACCGGTTCCGTGCGCGCAAAGTTCTCGAAAAATCTGGCCTAATTCTAACTAGACGAATTTTAAGTGTCAAGACTAGGAGACAATCGCACAATCCGAGAATTGGAGTGGACGGGATACATATGACGAAGGCTACTGCATTTTAGCCCGCATCATTCACGAATGCTTCTGCTGGAACCGCTGATAAGAAAGTCAGAACTCATTACGGTATTCTCTCTTCGCGCCAGAATCATACAAAGGGCGCTTGACCTTGAGCGTGCGGTGGCGACGCACCTGACGGTGAGCGGGCTGGCTACTCAGTTCGGACAACATCCTGTTTCAAGTATGCCGTTCTCCCTTCTGGCTCCACACATCCGCCTTGCTTGCGTCTCGGCGATTTTGTTACAAACCCTCGTGAGAAATGCGGGCTCGTTCGTTGACTTCAAAATAACCCTCCCGATACAATCGCGCACGTTTTCTCTGGCCTCTCGGTGGATTCACGACAGGGTTTCGCTACATGAAAAGCAAAAGTGTCGGGATTCTGACAAAGCCGCGGTTTCCCGAAATTGAGCGTACGTTGCGGGATGTGGTCAACTGGCTCCGGGCTCGAAGCATAGATGTCGTGTTGGACACGACATCGGCCATTCTTCTCAGTGAAAAAGGGGGGTATCAGAAAACTCAGCTGGCCGGCAAAGCGGACGTCCTTCTCGTCTTGGGCGGCGACGGAACTATGCTCAATGCCGCGCGACTCGCCGGAGAACGAAGCATCCCCATCCTCGGTGTTAACATGGGCGGCCTCGGGTTTTTAACCGAGGTCCGGTTGGAGAATCTTTACCCTTCGCTCGAACGGGTATTTGCGAATGACTTTGTTCTCGATGAGCGTCTCATGCTCCGGACGCACATTCATCGGCATGGAGAAACGGTCGCGCAGGGGGTGGTGTTGAACGATGTCGTGATCAGCAAGGGTACCCTCGCTCGCATGATCGAGCTGAAGATCGCGATTCAAGGACGATTCGTGACCAACTTACGTGGTGACGGGCTGATTGTCAGCAGCCCAACGGGATCGACCGCCTACTCCCTTTCAGCCGGAGGTCCGATTATTGATCCGGCAGTCCAGTCATTGATCCTGACGCCGATTTGCCCTCATACCTTGACGCACCGGCCCTTAATCGTGCCGGGCAACGCAGAGATCGAGGTGACGTTAACCAGTAAAGACGACGGCGCCATGGCGACGCTCGACGGACAGGTGGGAGTGGCGATCTCGCAGGGAGATACAGTGGTGATTCAGACTTCGGAGCACCGGACCCGATTGATTCGATTTCCGGAGAGCAATTACTACGATGTACTGAGAGAAAAACTTAAATGGGGGGACAGATAGAAGTTACCGGTTGGCTCGTTACGCTTTCCCGCGCTCGATCAATTGAATCATTTCCTGGTTGCTCGTGTATTTGAACTCTCCGATACACTCAATCTCACTCCAGTGACTTTTTTCACTTGCTTCGAGGATACGGAGGCCCTTCAGATCAACCGGGTGACTTTTATGCGCCTTGAGTATTGCCGCGAGCCTGTCGAGGACGACTTTTGCGCCTGAGTGGCCGCCCGGTGTTTTCGTCGCGATGTACCTGGTGACAACTTCCGCGCACCAATCTCCGTCCCGTTTGGCAATACCGACTAAGCCTTCGCTTGCCTTCCTCGCCCATCCCGCGAGAAATACGCCATCCATGATCGTTTCCGAAGCTTCATCGTACGCTTGGAAGAGTGCGTCGTCGGGATCGTTGCCTGTTTTGTTGGGATTCGTGATGAACATACCGCTTTTGTACGGCAGTCCAACGGTGTCATCGACTTTGTCGCCGACGGCAAAGATCACGGCGTCGCACGGGAATTCATAATACTGTTTCAATCCGACGGCTACGGTGTCCTCGCCTTTCGGATCGAGCTTGTTGTCCTCCATCTCGATCCCGCGTACCCGGTTGTGGTCATCGACAAGGATGCGTTTGGGTGAGGCTAGAAACTTGAAGCCCATCTTCGTGTCACTGACCTTCGGTTCGCATTTCGTGAATTCGTTCGTGAGCGCTTGCAAGACCGCATCGGCCTTCTGACCGACTGCCGCCAAGCGATCCTTGATGCGGGCGACCTCTTGCTTGATGCCGTCGAGGTCCATGTTGGCGCAGACCGCTCGGATTTCTTTAGGATTGTATTTCCGTTCGACTGGTCCGCGTCGCACAATCGCCGTGACCCGTTCGACCTTCTTATACCGAGTCAGCCAGTGCGCAATATCAACCATCACATCCCCTGCCCCGATCACTGCTACGTGCTGGCCCATATCGAACGGACGATCGCCGAAGCCAGGCAACCGGTTGAAATGGTAGACCACGTCTTTCGCGTGGAACACACCCTTGGCTGAGTCTCCTTCCACACCGATCGCTTTTGTCCCTTGGGCGCCAATCGAAAAGACTACTGCGCTGGCGCCAAGCCCGCGAACATCTTCTACCGTCAGATCTTTGCCGGTCCCGATAGAGACATTCCCAAAATAATGCACGTTTGGCTGTTCGAGCAGCTCCCAATATTGCTTCCTGAGGCCGCCTCGGAGCTTGAGCTTGGAGGGGAAGATACCGTATTCAGCCAGCCCGCCGAATTTGATGTCCCGGTTTAGAATGATGATCTCATGCCCGGCTTTCGCCAGAGAACTCGCGACAGCCATACCAGCTG
Organism: uncultured bacterium; assembly: GCA_965233025.1. Lineage (GTDB taxonomy): Bacteria > Nitrospirota > Nitrospiria > Nitrospirales > Nitrospiraceae > Palsa-1315. The sequence goes on along the minus strand of CBDDRH010000042.1, from coordinate 12,653 downwards.
GTCCAGCACCGGCCACAATAATCACGTGTGATGTCGTTGCGCTCATGCGTTGTTTCCTGAAAATGTAGATAGAAAGTGGCTAGAACCCCAACAGTTCCGCGGACTTTAGCATAGAGGGCTTTCGGCTGTCAAAGATGTGGGTGGATTTATATGGGCACTCGAAGTGTCCATCCACGCGACATCACAGTGACGTACGTGGCATTGATACGGGCGGCGGAGCAAATCTGATGAGCCGGTGATCGAGGTCGGCATTGTGAGAGTGTTGCGCTCGCGAATGGCTGGTTTGTCCGTCAGCGTTACCAGCACCTTTTCTCCCCATTTATCCTCCGGCACTTCCGACTGGTCCACCCGGCTCGGTCATGCGCCAGGGATCGAGCAGTTCGTTGAGTCGCTTATCTGGCAGGACTTTTTGCTCCTTGGCCATTTCGCGCACGGTCTTGCCGGATTTATAGGCGTCCTTAGCCAGCTTGGCTGCCGCCTCGTACCCAATTTCAGGTGCGAGAGCGGTGCACATAGCCAGGCTTTCTTCAATCAGGCTCTTGCAGCGTGCCTCATTTGCCTTGATACCTTCGATACACTTGACCGCGAAGTTGTTGGCAGCAGTCGCCAGTAGTTCAATAGACTGCAAGAGATTGTAGGCCATAACCGGCAGCATCACGATCAGCTCAAAGTTGGCCGCCTGCCCTCCCACAGTGACCGTCACATCATTACCGATCACCTGAGCGCAGACCATCGTGACCGATTCGGCGATGACGGGATTGACTTTGCCCGGCATGATGGACGAACCCGGTTGTGTCTCCGGCAGATTGATCTCCCCGAGCCCACAACGTGGGCCCGAACCGAGCCAGCGAATGTCGTTGGCAATCTTCATGAGGCTTACGGCGATGGTCTTCAATTCCCCGCTTGCTTCGACCAACGAATCCTGTGTGGACTGTGCTTCAAAGTGGTTCGTGGCTTCTGTAAACGTACAGCCGATCTCTTTCGAAACGATAGCCATCACCTTGGCGGAGAATTTCGGATGGCAATTGAGCCCTGTGCCGACTGCGGTGCCGCCGAGCGCGACTTCGCTGAGGGCTTCTTGCGCCCGCTTGACCCGTTGAATGCCGAGTTCAATCTGACGCGCATAGCCACCGAATTCCTGGCCCAATCGCACAGGCGTGGCATCCTGCAAATGGGTTCGACCGATCTTGACGATCTTGTCGAACTCCTTGGCTTTGCGCGCGAGGGCTTTGTGCAAGCAGGTGAGCGACGGAATGAGCTGCTGCTGCATCATTTCTCCAGCCGCGATGTGAATCGCCGTGGGAATGACGTCGTTGCTGGATTGACCCAGATTGACATGGTCGTTTGGATGTACCAGTTTGCTGCCTCGTGCTCCGCCTAGCAGCTCGGTCGCGCGGTTCGAGATCACCTCGTTGGTGTTCATGTTCGTCGAGGTGCCTGAACCGGTTTGAAAAATGTCCACGGGGAACTCGGCGTCGAGCTTGCCCTCGACCACTTCGGTCGCTGCTTGGTTAATCGCATCTGCTGATTTTTTGTCAAGAAGGCCCAGCGACTGATTGACCGTGGCCGCAGCGCGTTTGATTAACCCCATGGCTCGGATCATGGCGCGAGGGAATCGCAACGAGCTGATCGGAAAGTTCTCGATGGCGCGGGCGGTCTGCACACCATAATATGCCGTGGCCGGTACGGCCAGTTCGCCCATCGTATCGCGTTCAACTCTGGTCGCAGGTGATGACTGAGCTACTGCCGCTGTGGGTATCTTCTTCATGAGTCCTACTCCAATATAAGGGTTCTCAGATGCTGCGGGCGCCATGATAAACTTAGCTCCCCTGCTTGCACAAGGGTATTGCTCGATGGATGGCTCGCGCATTGTTGTTGACCGGTTCGCTGGTGACAAAGGGGAAGAGACTCCCCTCGCCTTCACGCATGAAGGAAGCCGGCGGACAGTGACCGAGATCGTGGCTCGCTGGTATACCGAGACGCACTGTTATTTCCGCGTTCGAACTGACGACAGACATCGGTATGTGCTCCGATTCGATCTGGATAATCTCATCTGGGAACTCGTGATGGGTGTACCTGATAGTACGACGTAGGGGGCGAACAGCCTGAGAGAAGAAGAGGCCCGCCGAAGCGGGCCTCTATTCAGGCCGGATGGTAATGGCTATCGATTAGGCAACCTTGACCTCAATCGCTTTCGGCTTTGCCTTCTCGGACTTCGGCAACTGGAGATTCAGAACTCCGTCCTTGAATTCCGCCTTCACCTTCTCCTCGTCAACCAGATCGGGCAAGGTGAAGCTCCTGACGAAGCTGCCATAGGAACGCTCGACCCGATGGTACTTTTTCCCAGTGTCTTCCTTCTCCTGCTTGCGCTGACCTTGGATGGTGAGGACGCCGTCTTCTAGTGTCACCTTCACATCCTCTTTCTTCACATCAGGAATCTCCGCCTTGATCTGGTACTCCCCTTCCGTTTCACTGACATCCACAGACGGTATCCAGTCGGCCACAACCATGGTTTCCTTGCCATTTGTCCGAGGCAGAGCCGGACGGCTAAACATCCGATTCAACCGATCCGACATGTCTTCGAGTTCACGAAACGGATCCCACCGTACGAGTGTCATGCTAGACCTCCTTCTTGTTCGTATTCACTGTTTCAGAATGTGTACTTGCGGCGCGCGCCGATTGCTCTGTACGAATAAACAGATAACTCTCGCTGCTGTGGAGTCAAGGGGGGGTTGGGTCACTGTTGAAAGCGATGACGTTGGGGAAACCCTAGCGTTGCTCGATAGGCACGTAAGGCCGGCCATGTTCTCCGGAATATATCTGATCGGGACGGAACAGTTTGTTCTCGCGAAGCTGTTCAAGCCAGTGGGCCAACCACCCCGACACTCGCGCAATTGCGAATAATGGTGTGAATAGATCAGTCTCGATGCCCATCTTGTCGTAGACGATCCCGGAGTAGAAGTCGACGTTGGGATATATTCCTTTCCCTTTCAACAATTCTTCAGCAATCCGCTCGACCTCCAAAGCAACCTCGTACAATAGCGAACTGCCGCTTTCCTTGAAGAGTCGCTCGCACAGACCTTGTAGTATCGTCGCGCGGGGATCTTTGACTTTGTATACCCGGTGACCGAAGCCCATCAGTTTCTTTTTGGCACGAATTTGTTCTTCAAGGTACGGTCGGGCCTTCTTTGGCTCACCAATCTCCTTGAGCATCTGCACGACTTCTTCGTTGGCCCCGCCATGCAGCGGGCCCTTCAGAGCCCCGATAGAGGACGCAACGACGGTATAGGGATCAGCCAGTGTCGAGGCGGTGACCATGCCAGTGAATGTTGAGGCATTCATCGTGTGCTCAGCATGGAGGATCAAGCAGTCATCAAAAATGTTGCCCCACGAAGGGGGAGGCACTGTCTCAGTCAGCATGTAGAGGAAGTTTTCCGAAAATCCAAGATCGTCACGTGGTGGGATGTACTCGTTCCCATATCGCAGACGCGCCCAGGCTGCGACGATCGTGGGCAGTTTGGCAACCAGCCGGACGGCAGACCAGTAATTGTTTTCGACGTCCTGGACATTTCGTCCAGGATAAAACATGCCCAATGCAGCAACCGCGGCTTGCAAGGCGTCCATAGGATGCCCCTGCTCCGGAAGGCACTTCAATAAATCGACAATTTTGAACTTGATGCGGCGGTGATGAAGGATGTCTTCGTTCCATCGTGTGAACTGTGATTGAGTGGGTAGGTGTCCAAAGAGCAGCAGATAAGCAGTTTCGAGATAGGAAGATCGAAGACAAAGTTCTTCTACGCGGATACCGCGATATTCAAGCACGCCGCGCTGTCCGTCCACATCGCTGATCGCTGATTTGGCTGCAGGAACCCCGGCGAGCCCAGGCATGAAATCATGTGGCATGATCGTGTTCCCTCATGTGAGCGGCAGTCCGCAAGAAGCGTCACGACAGTCTATCATGGTTGAGCGGTAGGATCTTGAAATGACTCCTATCGGTTGGCATACTCAACTTGGATGATTCGTGATGGGAGAAACCCTCACGTTCCTGTTGGTGATGATCCTCATCGGTTGTTTCGTTCTTATTCCGGTGTTCACGATGATCCGGGTGGAATCAACGACAGCATCACAGCTAAAATTGGTTGAGGTGATTGATATAAGTATGTGGAGCGACAGGATAAACTCTTCATCCGGTCTGCCGAGAGTACGTGTTAAGCGACCAGACAGGGTAGATTCACGCGAGAGGTTAGATCGGTAGAGGAGGTAAGCGATGGCATCGCGTCTGTCCCTCCTCGTATTCTTATTTGTTCTCATGGGAATGGGGCTAGGCGTATTAGTCCAGGCCGACGGCGAAACTCTTGGTTTTGCGGTCGTAAGCGAGGTGCCAAAAGACAAGGCGAAGGTCTCGGCGAAGGTCTCGGTGAATGACGCAGTGTCAGATATGAAGCTCCTCGCATCGGAGACGATCTTGAATAATCTGATTTGGAAAAAACTCGAAATCTGTCATGCGATGAGGATCGAGGGATACAAGGTCGCTGAAGGATTTCAGATTGTCACGGTACACATGATCGATGCCGGCATGTTGCCGATGTCCTTACAGTCGTTTGCGGGCGATTGCTTGATCAAGAAAGCAGTCGAGATCGCGCCGATGGTCGATTAGCATGATAGCAGGGCGAGACTCGCGGGATGGGCGAGAAAGGCGAGACACTTGAATTCACGATTTGCGCGTCGCGCTTGTCGCGCCAGTCTCGCCCTTCGCGCGCCACAAACTAGGCACGTCGGCATTCCGGACAAAGGGCGGGTTCTTCGGGGGCGTCACATTCTTCGACGGTCAAGGGGAAGAGCTGTTCGCACTGCCTGCAGGGGCGAATTTCGAAGTAGGCGGTTCCCTTGTCGTCGATATCGGTTGGCAAGAGCAATTCGAAAGGATCATATCCGATGGCGCCGCCGTCGGAGAATTTGACGATTGCGAGGCGGTCGTTAAAGACCTCGAAGGTTCCTTCCTGCCCTTTTCTGGTCAATATATGCCCGAGAACGAACACCGGCTGTCCCTTGCGCTTGGTGCGAAGGTCTCGTAAGGTATGTTGTGTGTCCGTCGCGCAGGAAAATTGACCGTTGGAGCTAGTTCCGAAGATTGGCGTCGGCATGATGAATCTTCACGTGAATGTGATGCGACCCGTGTATCACACGGGTAAAAATGGCGTCAAGGCAGGCAAGAGGCTGAAACAAGGAGTGTGATCATGGCTGAGGTGACGATTTACCAGAAATCAACTTGTAGCACATGCCGTCAAGCGGTGCAGTTGATACAAGAGAGCGGCAAGCCTTTCACAGCCGTCAACTACTATGAGAGGCCCTTTACGAAGGTTCAACTCAAGAGCCTTTTGAAGAGGGCGGGGCTTTTACCGAAGGACATAGTGAGAACGAAAGAGGAGATCTACAAGGAGCTTGGTTTAGCGAAAAAAAGCCTTTCCGATGATGAATGGCTCGATGTGTTAGTGGCCCACCCGGATCTCATTCAGCGTCCGATTGTCGAAAAGGGCGAGAAGGTGATCTTGGCCAGACCGGCGGAGGCTGTGAAAGGACTTCTCTAACAGCTAGGTTCCGTACTCTCCACTCGGGACAATTCTTCCTGATCCGGCCTGAGACCGTCGTGCCGGTACAACCGTCTCCAGTCCGCGTTTTACGACGTTCCCCCCCACCCCCTTGGCCTCATAGAGGCCTCGATAAGCCGACTTGATTACCAGCGGCAGTGTTGCGCTGTCGTCAACTTTTTCTGCCACGCCGATACTCAGAGTAACCGGGAGCGCTTGGTCGCGTGATCCGGTCTTTTGAGCCTCTCGCTCCTTTTCCCAGACCCGATCGCGTCCTCGAAGGAGCAAACTGATGGCTCCGATCGTTTTACGGACGGTCTCCAGCGTACCCAAGGTTTCTGTGGTTGATTTTCCAGGGAACAGGACGGTGAGGTCCTCTCCGGTTGTACGGAAAACCTGCCCATCAGTACAAGCAGTCTGAACTCTGGGAGCAATCAGTTTTAGAATCTGTTCGCTGACAGGTTTCCCGTGAATATTGGCATATTGGGTTAGCTGGTCGATGCTGATAACTGCGACCGAGAATCGTTTCCCGAGTTGCGTGATCGCTTCATCATAGGCCAGGCGACCGGGAATGCCGGTGAGTTCGTCGCGGTAGGTCCGCTGATAAAAGGATTGTAGCAATGTGACGAAAAGGATCAGTCCGGCAGCCATGAAAAAGTTTGTCGGCTTCCAGCCGTAGCGGCTCGTATGGTAGGCCACGAAAATAGCACACAGAGCCCAAATTGCTCCTCCCTCCAGTGGGTCACGATGAAGGACGAATCGTATAATGTGCAGTAGGAAGGCTATGGCAAAGGCAAACAACGCCGGCTGCGGAATTGGCGTCCATTGTACGTACAGCGAGGGGATGTATTCCCGTGTGAATGAGGAGGCCAGGTCGTGCTGGTCCGGAAGGCAGAGCCAGAGCAGCAGAAAGGGTTGAACCAAGACGAGCACGACACGCGTCAAACCACCAAGCGTCGAAAGGGAGTCTTCTTTGAGGATGGAAAAGGCCAGCAAGTTGAGAGGGACAAGAAAAGCGGTGATGGCGATAGCCGTCTGGTCGGCGTTGGTAGTGGAGAACAAGACTAGCGCTCGATCCGCAAGGGCCAGCACCAGTAGTGAAAGAATCATGCGGCTGCTGGCAAAGTACCAGCCAAAGATAAGCCCAAACGTGAGCACGATATACGGCAGCGCTGCAATCGGCTGTTGCAGCAACATTGGGAGTCCCTGGGGACGAAGAAATCCAATCGCGACGAGAAAGATCAACCCCCCAGGGAAGACAATCGTAAGGATGGATTTCCAAAGCAGGCTCAGCATGGTTCATATCCGTGTTTATAGTGGTCCGGGGACCCCCAGAGGATTGCTAGATCCGTACCAGCCTGTTTCCGCCTAGGAAGAGACAAGCAAGCAGCAGTCTTATAAAAACATGGATTTTTCAGGTGAAATTCAACGTCGGTTGGCCCCTTGCGAGGGAGATGTCAGGATGAACCCTGAATCAGGGCCGATTTTGAACAATCAGATGAGGTTGTTGTCAGGCTGGGTGAAGCTGAGCTGGTGCATCAGCTTGAGGCAATCGAGGGATGTCCCTTGGTCATGCGGAGGGCGCCAGAGGTTCGATCTACGGCGATGGTGACCGCTCCATCTAATACTTGTAGAAGCAGATCTCCAGCCAGCTGTCGCCGCCAACCGCGAAGAATGGGAAGCTCAAGGGCTGTCCGATTCTGCTTGGCTTCCACGAGTGATTGTAGGTCGGCGCTGGTGGCGAGCAGGGTGGGGGCGATCCCCTCCTCTGCTGCGCGGGCCTTCAGCACAGCCTGCAGGAGTTCGACAATACCGGTCGATTCAGGATCCGGTTTTCGCTCGCTAGGGACTTCCGGCCATGCCGATGATGGGAGCGCCAGCGCCGAGGTAATGGCGGCGAGTAGTTGTCCTCCGTGTCGGTCGACATCTGAGGAATGGACGCCGCGAAGACCACGGAGATCGTTAACCGATTTTGGTGGGTGGCGTGCGAGTTGGAGGAGTACCTCGTCTCGCATGACGCGTCCGCGCGGCACGTTCCGGCGGCGGGCTTCCGCTTCTCGCCAGACAGCCAATTCACGAAGCACTGCAGCCCCTTTGGGCTTGAGTGTGTCCCACCCTCGAATTCGTTGGTAGCGTTCCTGCGGCTCTCGACTTTTTTCTCCTATCGCCATTTCGAGGCGAGCAAACTCCTCACTGACCCATTCCGAACGGCCGAGTGTATTCAGACGGTTCTGTAAATGCGTATGGATCGACAGGAGGAATTCAACATCTTCCAAGGCGTAGGCGATTTGGTCATCGGAGAGTGGTCGCGCACTCCAGTTGGTAAAGGTATGGGCTTTCGCCAGCTTCGTGCCCTGGAGTCGCTGTACTAAGTTCGCATAGGCGACTTGGGCGCCATACCCGACCATGGCAGCGGCGATCTGGGTGTCGAAAAACGGCTTCGGAATCCGCCCGGCGTGTATGGCAAAAAGATCGAGATCTTGCCGGCCTGCGTGGACAACTTTCTCAATCTTGGCATCACAGATGAGTTCCCAGAAGACGTCGAGCGATCCGTTAGCCTGTACGGCAGGAAAGTCGATGACGGCAGCAGTGGTGGCGGTGGCGACTTGGATCAGTTCAAGTCGTGGAATAAAGGTGTCTTCTCCGACAAATTCCGTATCTAAAGCCAATCGCGGACTTTGCCGCAACAGGTGGCAGAGGGATTCAAGCGCAGGCTGGTCAGTGACATACGGCAGAGATGGATTGGAGGGTGTCACCAGTGGCTCATTCTGTTGGACGATAGGTGGCGTCTGGTGACCGCGGAGGTTCGACATTGCTGAGGCTCAAGTATTCCTTCAGAAACTGATAGGCCTCCAGCATGCGGCGCAATTCCGGCTCGGCGCTACGATCGCCGTTATTCGAATCGGGATGGAGTTGCTTGGCCTTGTGGCGAAAGGCGGTGGTGATGTCGGCGAGTGAACTGCCGAATTCCACACCCATGGCGGCATAGGCGTCCATCGCGTTATTGATGCCGCTCGATCCTTGTGACAGGTCGCCGCCTCCCCCACCGGCAGCTTTCAACATATCGGCAAGGCTGATCTTCTTACGTCGACGCCGGGGGCGCTCTCGTATCTCGCTGTCGAAATCATCCCATCGATCTTCGACAAACTCGAGGCGGGACTCCAGACGCATCGCGCCGGAGAGATCACGGACATCCCCAATCTCCTCTTCAATCTGGAGCAGCGACTTGATCACCTCCTCCAACCCCTCTTCAACACGAAAGAAGCTGTCGGTTCGCTCCTGCATCATCGTGTCGACAGCGAGTTCCAAACTCTCTTCGGCTTTGGGGCGTAACGATTCGATGCGTCGTCTCATCCCGTTCTGAAACTTAATGAATTTGCGTTGTGAAAAAGGCATGCGACCCACGCTCTCTCCAAAGATGCGCATTGTAGCATAGCCTGGTCGCATGCCAGAAGGGTAGCGGACACAGCTGGATTCATGTGGGATGAATGGTCAGGGTGAGGCGAAGTCGTCGCTGAGTTTCGTGCGCCGTCGGGCCACACCCGTTTCACGTGCGGCTGCCGCCACGGCTTTGGCCACGCGCGGGACGATTTCCTTATCGAACATACTCGGAATAATGTAGTCCTCGCTGAGCGCCGCAGGGGGAATAGTCTCAGCCAGGGCCTTGGCCGCAGCCAGTTTCATCGCTTCATTGACGTCGCTCGCCTGCACATCCAGCGCCCCTCGAAAGATTCCGGGAAAAGCGAGCGCATTGTTGATTTGATTCGGATAGTCCGAGCGCCCCGTGGCAAAGATCCGACAGTGGGATGCGGCTAATTCACGAGGGACTTCAGGGTCTGGATTGGCCATGGCAAAGACGATGCGATCAGTCGCCATGAGATCCAGATCTTCTGCCGTGAGGATGTTGCCGACCGATAATCCGATGAAGACATCGGCCCCCTTGAGGGCGTCTTGGAGGGTCCCCTGAGGATGGTCTGGGGTCATGCAGGGGGCCAGATCCGTTCGGCAGGCCCGCAGCTTCTGGCCGTCCCCCCGCAGGACGATACCTTGAGGCTCGCAGCCGATGAGTTGAGAGAGGCCGGCAGCGAGCAACATCCTGCAGCAGGCGGTTCCGGCGGCGCCGAGACCATTGACCACCACGCGGATGGCTTCCATCCGTTTCCCTGTGACAGTCAGCGCATTCGTCAAGGCAGCGAGGATCACCACAGCCGTACCGTGCTGATCGTCATGCATCACCGGTATATCCAAGATGGCCTTTAAGCGCCGTTCAATTTCGAAACAGCGTGGTGAACTGATGTCTTCTAAATTGATGGCGCCGAATCCTGGAGCAATGGCCTTAACTGTGCGAACAATTTCATCAGGGTCTTGCGTACTGAGGCAGATCGGCCATGCATCGATTCCTGCAAATTCTTTGAACAACATGGCTTTGCCTTCCATCACGGGTAACGCGGCTTCTGGGCCAAGATTGCCGAGGCCCAGCACCGCAGATCCGTCAGTGACTACGGCAACCGTGTTGCCCTTACCGGTAAAGGCGTAGGCGTTGGTCTTGTCCTTCGCGATGGCTTGAGAAACCCGTCCGACGCCCGGCGTATAGACCATCGACAGCACGTTTCTTGTGGTAATGGGCAGCTTGCCTTGGACGCGAATTTTTCCGCCAAGATGCAGAAGGAAAATCCGGTCGGAAGCCGAGAGGACTTTTACGTCCGGCAGTGTCCTGATGCGAGCGAGCACCCGCTCTCCGTGCGCTTCGCTCTGGACGTCGATGGTCACGTCCGGCACCATACGGCTGGATGTTGCGGAGACAATATCCACGGCGCCCAAGTTGGCGCCTTCCTCGGCTAGGACGGCGGCCACTTTTGCGAACATGCCCGGTGTATTGGCAAGTTCAAGGCGAACGGTCAAGCGGTAATTGGAATAGGGCTCAATGTCAGTCATGGCTGGTCCCTGATTTCATTAAAGAGTACCACAAGGTTGGTTATGCACCAGACTGATTGTGCAGTAGGATTCGAGCCAGGCAGGAAGGGCGAAGGATGATCGGTTGACAGCAGGATACCATTTTCGCTAGCGTATGGCACGTTGGCTCTACCTGAGTGGGCAAACGCAACACTAACACTCACCTAACAATTGAAGGGGACACACTATATGAAGAGCATCTTGATGGCAATCATGGCAGTGGCGGTGGCAGTGACCTTCAGCGCCCCGGCTTTTGCCGGCGAAGAGAAGTCGGAGAAGAAAGACGAGAAGAAGGGCGACTATGTCGTCGTGTATGGTGACGAGAAGGATGAGAAGAAGGACGAGAAGAAAGGCGGCCACGCCGATACGTTCGGCGATGAGAAGAAGGACGAGAAAAAGGACGAGAAGGGCGGCCACTAAAGCGTAACAGGATTCGTTTGTCTGACCAGACAAGCCTAGCTTGAACGATTCTGAAGGGGCCTGTGATCGGGAGATCGCAGGCCCCTTTCCTTACCCGCTCATTGACCCTTCTCCGACCTCGATGCTACCGTGGGCCATGCACACTTCATCTAACGCAGCAAGGTCGAATCGCCTCATCCACGAAACCAGTCCCTATCTCCTCCAGCATGCCTCGAACCCGGTCGACTGGTATCCCTGGGGACCCGAGGCCTTACAGGCCTCGAAAGAACAGAATCGTCCCATTCTGCTCTCGATCGGCTATTCCGCTTGCCACTGGTGTCACGTGATGGAACGGGAGTCGTTTGAAAACGAGGCCATCGCATCACTGATGAACCGGCATTTTGTCTGTATCAAAGTGGATCGGGAAGAGCGCCCCGATTTAGACGAGATCTATATGCAGGCCACGATCACCCTCAATCATGGTCAAGGTGGTTGGCCGATGACCGTGTTCCTGACGCCGGATCAGGAGCCATTCTTTGCCGGGACATATTTCCCTCCCGACGATCGTTGGGGCCGCCCCGGGTTCCCCAGCTTGCTCAAGAAAATTGCGGATGCATGGGAGCAGGATGCTGCTGGGCTAGTAAGCCAAGCGCACCAATTGACTGAACGGTTGAAGAACGAACTCAAAACGGTGTCCCCTGTTTCAGTCAGTACATTCGTGCTTGATGAGGCCGTATCGCAGTTCCGCGAGGATTTCGACGAGCGCCATGGGGGGTTCGGCAGCGCACCGAAGTTTCCTCCGTCCGCCGGGCTCGCGTTGCTCCTCCGATGTTATCGTCGAACAGGAGACAGTCGAACCTTGCAGTTAGTGACGCGCACACTCGATGCGATGGCAGCCGGAGGAATTTACGATCATATCGGTGGCGGGTTTGCCCGCTACTCTACTGACGAGCGTTGGCTGGTTCCTCATTTCGAAAAGATGCTCTATGACAACGCCCTCCTGACTAGGACCTATCTGGAGGCGTATCAGGTGACCAAGCAGCCATCCTATCGCCAGGTCACGATAGAGGTGATTGACTATATTCTTAGGGAAATGACTGATCCCGCCGGAGGATTTTATTCCGCGACGGATGCGGACTCGGAAGGGGTCGAAGGAAAGTTTTTCGTCTGGACGCCGGCGGAGATTCAGGCGGTGCTGCAGAATGCCGAAGATACTCGCCGGTTTTGTGCCTGCTACGATATTACTGATCAGGGCAATTGGGAGCATCGGAGTATCCCGAACCGCCTGCGTCCTGTCGAAGCCGTTGTCAAGGAATTGAATCTCACCCTCGATGAACTGTACGAGACGATCCATCGCGTGCGTCCCCTCCTCTATCGGGCCCGCCAAGAGCGAGTTCCACCTGGACTCGATGACAAGGTTATTACGGCATGGAATGGCATGATGATCTCGGCGATGGCCGAGGCTGGCCGTGTGTTAGGAATTAGCCGCTATATCGCCGGGGCCATGAAGGCGGCGGATTTCCTCCTGCAGGTTCATCAGACGTCCGAAGGAACGCTGTTCCGCACCTCGCGGCAGGGCCGAGCCCATTTGGCCGGAGTACTGGAGGACTACGCCTATCTCGCAGAAGGATTGATCGACCTCTATGAGGCGAGTGCGCAGGAGCGATACCTCACTGCCGCGCTTCAATTGGGAGAGCGGATTGTGGAATCGTT
>CBDDRH010000041.1:0-3500 GCA_965233025.1 uncultured bacterium | reverse complement strand
CCAGTGACGCAGAGCTCGAAGTTGTCGGAGAGTTTTCGGAACAGAGGAAGCTCCTCTTTCGACGGGCCGTCAGCCATTCGCGCGACAATCCCGTAGGAGCGCTTTCCCGTTTTCATATAGTCCACGAGGAAGTCCTTGTGGTAGATCAATCCGACCGTCTTGAGACGGCGTAGATACTCAGGAAACAGTCCCGCCATGAAGAGTGTGAAGTCGCCGATGTGCTGATGTACGTCTCGTTCACGATCCATCGACTGGGCCTGGAGTAATACTTCCGATTCAAACAAGAGATCCATCACCGTATCGACCGGTTTGTCTTGCTGGCTTTTTATTTTATAGAGCTGGTCTGTGTGGGTAAAGTCGACGAGCAGGTTGGAGACATAGCTGGTGACGTTGGGATCGGGCCACCCGAGATGTTCCGTGAAGCTTTTCTCGGTCAGGGCGCCGAATAACTGACGGAGCGGATGCCGTGGCGGAACTTGCGTTCTCATATCCACCTCTCACACATTCCGAGCACGCCTGCACGTATTATAGCAGATATTACTCATAGCACCGATGTCGGCCCAATGATCCTTCTGTCGGTCTTCACGAAACAGACTTGAGCATAGGTCGGAACTAGTTTGCGCCGCGGCTATCGAGCACGAAGGTCACCGGTCCGTCGTTCAGCAATTCGACCTGCATGTGCGCCTCGAACAGACCGGTTTCCACGGAAGTACCGTGGTTTCGTAACCCTGCCACAACCTGCTCATATAATCGTTTGGCTTCATCCGGGGGTGCCGCCTCATCAAAGCTCGGGCGACGGCCATTCGCCGTCCTGCCCAGTAAGGTAAACTGGGAAACCAACAAAACCGATCCCCCGATGTCTGCCAGCGAGCGATTCATTTTCCCCTGCTCATCGGAAAAGATCCGGAGGGTGTGGATCTTCTCGACGAGATAACGTCCGTCGGTTTCTCCATCACCCTTCGCGACGCCCAGCAACACCAGGAGGCCAGATTCGATCTGCCCCACCGTCTTGCCCTCAACGTGAACTGAGGCCCTGGTCACCCGCTGAATCACAGCCTTCATAGGTTAGCCTGCATGATTCATGACAGTTCGTTGCGAAATCGCCGGAGAGTGCGTTCCTCGTGAAGCGGATCTCGTATTTCGCATGAGAGGATACAGATACACTCCTTCCTACGCTTCACGCGCAAGAGCAGCAGATCGGCGATTACAGCAGAAGCGCTCATGAGTAATGCGGGCTAGGACCGTTCCGGTCGAAGCTCAGCCAGGGTTCCTTCGAGAGTGAGGAGTTTCCGTTTCGTAGGCAAGCCGCCCGAGAATCCGCCAAGCGACGTATCCTGAGCCACAATTCGATGGCAAGGAATCATGATCGGCATCGGATTCGCCCCCACGGCATTGCCAACGGCACGGGCATACTGCCTTCCTCCTACGCGAAGCGCTACCCATTGATAAGATCGAAGCCGTCCGTAGGAGATACCTCGAAGGGTCCGCCAGACCTTCTGCTGAAAACTCGTCCCTCGTGAAAGGTCCAGCGGAAGATCGAAGGACCTGCGCGTTCCGGCCAGATAGCCGGTCAATTGCGCCTGCGCCTCTCGTAATCGTGGAGAAGTCCGGCCCTCCAGCGGCTCAGCTGAGGGCAATCCCAACTCTGACAGCACGGCCTGGCGCGACGCCTTCGGCAACACCACTGCGTTAATCCCCTTCGTCGTTTCAGATACACCCATCCAGCCCCATAGCGTGGGGAAAACGCAGGCCGTGAATCGTATGGCGTTAGATGTGAGGTGTTTGGGTGAAGGTTGTCTCTTGTCCATCACGTTAGTTTCCTCCTCGCTTCAGTTTCCGTCTGACCATTCCCCAGACCAGATCGAGTTCCTCCGAGTGCAGCAAGGCATGGACGCCCAGATAACCGCCCACGCTCAATCCGATGGCCACGAAGAGCATGGCTGATTTCTCCGTCCATTCACCAGGATGCGTCCAGACCTGCGATGCCGCCACCCAGGCACAGACCACGACTAAGGGGATGGATGCGATCAATACGCGCAGCGACGATCGTCCCACAGAGCCCCACCCCACACCGCCTAACCGACGGTGCAGCACCGCGACCAAGATACCTCCATTCACCATCGCCGCCAGAGCTGTAGCCAAGGCCAGGCCGGCTGCGCCAAGAGACGACATCAGCAGGAGCGAGAAAACGAGGTTGGCCGCAACGGCAATCGCCGCAGAAATGGCCGGCGTGCGCGTGTCTTGCAGCGAATAAAAAGCGGATACAATGATGCGAACGCCTCCAAAGGCCCAGAGGCCGACGGAATAGCACAGCACCGCTGCCGCTGTCTCAGCCGTGTCGTGCGCCGTAAAGCTTCCGTGCTCGAAGAACAGATGGACGATCGGCTGACGCAAGAGGATCAGGCCCAGCATCGCCGG
Source organism: uncultured bacterium (assembly GCA_965233025.1). Taxonomy (GTDB): domain Bacteria; phylum Nitrospirota; class Nitrospiria; order Nitrospirales; family Nitrospiraceae; genus Palsa-1315. The sequence goes on along the minus strand of CBDDRH010000041.1, from coordinate 1,082 downwards.
CAGGATGATAAAGAGGATCATGCGAAGGCCGAATCCCAACGTTGTCCGCAATTCATCCAGCGCCCCGCGCGCGGCTTGCGCCGAGAGTGTCGGTAAAATGGCTGTGGCCAGCGCCACGCCAAAAATCCCGAGCGGGAACTGAATCAACCGCATCCCATAGAAGAGATAGGTCGGCCCACCCGCGAAGAAGGAAGCCAGGATCGTACTCACGGTAATGTTGATCTGGGTCACGGAGAGGCCAAGGAGCGACGGCACCATCAGCGCGCCGATCCGCCGCACGCCGGGATGGCCTGGGACGAACCGAAATCCGAACAACATGCCGCGCAGACGCAATCCAGGCAACTGCATGGCAAACTGCGCTGCGCCACCCGCCACAACCCCAATGGCCACGCCGAGGATCGGCTCCGGCATCGTCGGCGACAAAAAGAGCGCACAGCCGATGATAAAGATATTAAAGAACACCGGTGAGAAGGCCGGCGCCGCGAAGGCGCGCATGGAATTCAGGATGCCCATCGCCAGCGCAGCCAGGCTGATAAAGACCAGATAGGGGAACATGATCTGCGTGAGCAACGTCGTCATGCCCAGCTTCGCCGGATCGTCGTGAAATCCCGGCGCGAGCAACCAGACGATCCCGGACGCGAGGATCATACCCAGAATCGTGATACCGGTCACGATTGTGAGCAGCGTGGTGAAGACGGCGCTCGCCAGCTCCCAGGCGTCTCGTTTCGATTTAAGCGTCTGATATTCCGTGAAGACCGGAATGAAGGCGGAAGACATCGACCCTTCCGCAAATAATTCACGAAGTAAGTTGGGGATACGATACGCCACGAAGAAGGCATCTGCCGCAGGCGTCGCGCCAAAAATCCTCGCCAACACCATGTCGCGGACGAAACCTAGAATCCGGCTGGAGAAGGTGGCCACGCCGATCATGCCGGCTGCTTTAACCACCGAGCGAGTCTCGTCCTGCGTACTCGTTGGAGCTGGGGGCACGACAGTAGGATCGGGCATGAATCGGGATTCTAGCGGAACCACGCCGGGCAGTCTATCAAGCCGACGATTATGCTCTCTGAATCAACGTGTCC
>CBDDRH010000040.1:0-26048 GCA_965233025.1 uncultured bacterium | reverse complement strand
GCTTTTCGAAGCAGGGACCGTTCGGATGAGAGATAGAGGTTTTTGGCCAGTTGCTGAGTAATGGTGCTCCCTCCACGCTTGAGTTTTCCCGCTTCGAGGTTATAGAGAGCTGCCCCTTTGATCCCTTCCCAGTCGAATCCTTCATGGGTGAAGAACGACGCATCTTCCCCAGCCACGACCGCTTGGCGGAGGTGGGGGGAAATGCGTGAGAGCGGCACCCACGTCCAATGGCGTTCGATGGTGTGACCTTTTACCTTAGCCTGAGCCTGTCGTGCTTCCATCAGGGCTGTCACGGTTGGATTGGTCGCGCGTAAGACCGAGATGTCGGGCATCTCAAGTAACCAGAAGAAAAGAACTGCCCCGATCGGGAGGCAGAGGCCGATGATCAGGAAGGCTTTTACGCGGGAGCGGGATTGTACGGTTGACTTCCGCATTAGAGGCTGCGTATCACAGAGGCGATGAGTAACTGTGTCACTAACGTGGTGTGTATTAGGTGAGTGGCTGGATGTAGCATGAGGATCCTTACTGCAGAGTTTATCAGAAGTTGCGCGGGGCCAGAGCAGTTTCTGAAAAGCGACTTCCCGGAAATCGCCTTTATCGGGCGGTCGAACGTCGGAAAATCCTCTCTTATCAACTCTCTTTTGCAGCGCAAGGGACTGGCCAAGGTGAGCCGCACGCCGGGAAAGACTCGTTTAGTCAACCTCTTTCGGATTACCAGCGACGATCCTGGATTGGCGCGTTTCGTGGTGGTGGATTTGCCCGGGTATGGCTACGCGAAGGTGTCGAAAGCGCTGAGGGCTCAGTGGGCCCCATTGATCGAGCAGTATCTCGACGGCAGTGAACAGCTGCGGGTCGTGGTGGTGTTGGTGGAAAGCCGAGTGCTGAGCGAACAGGACAGGGAGACGATCGCATGGCTTCTGTCCGTCGGACGGCCTCCCATCGTGGTGGCGACGAAAGTGGACAAGTTGAAAATGAGCGAGCGTGTCGGTGCGCTTCGCCGGTTGCAGGAAGGGCTGGAATTGGTCGAGGGCGACGCAGTTATTCCTTACTCGTCGGTGACGGGCGAGGGGCGGGAGCGGTTGTGGGCGGTCTTGAAAGAGCGGATTCGAACTTGATCTCGATGTAGGCTTTGTTCTTGAGGTCTGTCAGCCATGATTGGAAGGCATCTTCGCTTTTCTGCTGGAAGACGAGTCCCTGGATTTCAGTGCGGACTTGCTCATACGGACGGAACTGCTTGGGTTTCTTATCCTCCAAGCGCACGATGTGAACGCCTTCCGATGTCTCAATCATATCCGAGGTGCCGCCGGGCACCAGAGTGGCGATGGTGCGCTCGATCTCCGGCAAGAGCTCTCCTTGCCGCACTAAGCCCAGCTGTCCTCCCTGTGAAGCGTTCGGGCCGTCGGAAAAGCGCAGCGCCAAATCCTCGAAGGACTCCCCCTGCTTAAGCCGCGCCATCACCTCACGAGCTTTCTCCCTCGCGTCAGTCATATCGACCGGGGATCGAGGCCGAATGAGAATTTGGCTGAGCGTATATTCCTCGGAGTGCGCAAACCGATCACGGTGTTCCTGGAAGTACCGTTTCATGTCGGAGTCTCCGACCATCACCGCACTCCGCACCTCGCGGTCGACGATCCTGAGCAGCGTCAACTGTTCTCGGGCGTTTTTTCTGTCTGTTGGATTCGTCTCATCGAGCGCACTTCCCTGTTGCTTCATCTGTCGAATCGCTTGCAGGACCTCCTCATCGGTGATTGTGATCCCTCGCGTCTTGGCTGCCTGGAGTTGTAACTTGCGCTCGATCATCGAGGTCAGCGCCATGTACTCCGCCGTCTTGAGCCGGCGCGCGAGGTCGTCGCCTTGGTATTCTTTCTGAATGCGCTCCCGCTCCGGGGCGAGTTCCCGTTTCATCTCGGACAGCATGATGAGGTCCGAGTTGACGATTGCGATGATCCCATCTTCCACCTGCGCGGCTGAAAGAAGAGACGCCTGTGCGATCAGCCCAAGCGCGAAGAACCCTATGCGTCTCAGCCAGTCTGGTGCCATCGTGATGAACGGACGAATCGTGTTCATGGATATGGGACTCGCCACGTACCTATGGGATCAACCAGCTGGCGAGGTTGTGTGGGATTGTACACGAATTGCAAAGGACTTGAGGAGTCTGGAGGAGAGCAATCTCGGTCCGCGACGATTCAGTGGGTACCGACATCATCGGCGACATAGCGAGAGGCATCGGCCAGTCGGATAACCGCCTTCGCGCGGATGTCGGCGATCACGCCGTCGAAACGTTTCCGGCGCTTCTCGTTGAGCAGTTCCTGTCGGAGGCGCTCCCGAACGGCCACGTCCGCCTCAATGATTTCCTTGTCGAGCGCCGTAATCAGGACAAGGTAATAGCCGGCGTCCGTCTTGATCGGCGCACTGATGAATCCTGGCTTAAGGGTATGAATCACTGCATCGACTTCTGGGACGACCAAGTCTTTACGATAAGGGCCGAGATCGCCTCCGTTCGATTTCGTCTTGCCGTCGATGGAATAGCGCTGCGCAAACTGGGCGAAATGTCCGCCCTGGTTGACCTGCTTTTCGAGATCTTTTGCGGCCGAAATATTCGGCAGCAGCATCAGCGACACTCGTACTTTCAATGGCGTCAGGAGTTCGTTGGCATGTTGCTCGTAGAACGCGTCTAATTCTTCTTTCGAGAGTTCGACTTTGGCTTTGATCCGGTCCTTGAGGAGTTCGTCGAGAATCAGTTGTTCCCGGTACCGCTGCGCTCGCTCGCGAATGGCATCGTTCTGGTCGAGTCCCAGCTTGCGCGCTTCCTGCATGAGCAGCTCTCGGGTGATGAGTTCGTCGAGAAAGAGGCGTTTCCCCCCTTCCTTCTGATACCGCGCCCTGGTGGCCTCGGCCAGTTCTCCCCAACGGATATCGAATTCGGTCTGCGTAATCTGTCGTCCGTTGACGAATGCCAGCACGCCTTCATCGGGTGGTGGCGTGCAGCCGGTGAGTAACAAGACCGTGCCGCCGATGGCGCCGAGGAACAGAGAGATAAGTCGGCCAGCGACGAAGTTCGCAGACCCGTTCGATGATCGAGTCATGGGCGCGTGACACCTTGTTGGCGAGATGACGGTGAGGACATCGTGGTGTTGGTATCACAGCCTCCGAGGCTTTGCAAGGTTGCCGTGAGTTCTCGAAAGATGGAAGGCCAGTCCTGGTGCGGCATCTGGAGTTCGAACGAGAGCGGAGAGAGGAAGCAAATCCGCTTCTTGTACCGGTCCATCATCCGGTGGATCGCTTGGCTTGAGACCCGGCTCTTGGCGTCGAGCGTGACGACGACGGAGTGGGCCTTGAGTTCGATCGTGCTTAGGCGCAAGGCCTTGGCCTGGAGCCGCACCTGCATAACTTCGAACAGTCGCTCGACGGAGTCCGGGGCCAGCCCATACCGATCCTGTATTTCGCCATGAAGCAGGGCAAGATCTCCGATTTGGGTGCAGGACGAAAGTCGTTTGTAACATGAGAGGCGTTGGTGGGGGTCGGCGACATATTGATCCGGAATAAAGGCCGAGACGTTGAGCCGGAGGACGGGGTCCGGCTCTTCTTCCACCACCTGGCCCTTGAGACGCTGGACGGCCTGTTCCACCATCTGCATGTATAGATCGAGTCCGATGGCCGCGATATGCCCTGATTGCTGTTTTCCGAGGAGGTTGCCGGCGCCACGGATTTCCATATCCGCCGCGGCAATGCGGAAACCGGCGCCCAGTTCGGTAAATTGCTGAATCGCCGTGAGGCGCTTCTGAGCGTCTTCGCTCAACTGTCCCTCATCGGGGACCAGAAAGTAGGCGTAGGCTTGGTCGCCGCTTCGTCCGACTCGCCCGCGCAATTGGTACAACTGCGCGAGGCCAAACATGTCGGCGCGATTGACGAAGATCGTATTGGCATGGGGCACGTCGATGCCGGATTGGATAATGGCCGAGGCGATCAACACATCCGCCTCTCGGCGAAAGAATTTCAGCATCACGGCTTCGAGCGGTTTGGCGTTCATCTGCCCATGAGCCATCACGATGCGCGCCTCGGGGACCAGTTGTTGGAGCCAGGCTCCCGTCTTCTCCATCGTTTCGACCCGGTTATGGACGAAGTAGATCTGCCCGCCTCGCCCCAGTTCGCGCAACATCGCTTCTCGAATGAGTGTGTCGCTCGATCGGACAACCTGCGTCCGAATGGACAAGCGGCCAGCCGGCGGAGTCTCGATGATCGAGAGATCCCGCACGCTTGCCATGGCCATCTGCAAGGTGCGAGGGATGGGGGTGGCCGTGAGTGTCAAGACGTCGATTTGGGTGCGGAGTTGCTTCAGGCGTTCCTTGTGTTTGACGCCGAACCACTGTTCCTCGTCGATGACCACGAGACCCAGGTCGCGGAATACCACATCCTTCTGGATGAGCCGGTGCGTGCCGATCACTACGTCAACGTTGCCGGATGCCACGTCTTTGAGAATGGCTTTGGCCTCCTTCGGCGATTGGAATCGGGAGAGCAAGGCCACGCGGGCCGGGAACGGCGCGAATCGTTCTGAGAAGTTGTCATAATGTTGGTGAGCCAACAGGGTGGTGGGGACGAGCACCGCTACCTGACGGTTATCTTCCACGACCTTGAAGGCCGCACGCATGGCCACTTCGGTTTTTCCGTACCCGACGTCGCCGCACACCAGGCGGTCCATCGGTTTGCTGGACTCCATGTCGTGCGTAATGTCTTCGATCGCTTTGAGTTGATCCGCCGTTTCTTCGTACTCAAACGCGGCCTCAAACTCGCGGTACATCGTGCTGTCGAAGCCATAGGCATGGCGAGTCACGAGTTCACGGTTGGCATAGAGGTCGACCAGTTCGTGGGCCATCTCTTCGATGTCTTGCTTCACGCGCGCGGTCGTTTTGGCCCAGTTGGCGCCGCCCAAACGTTCAAGGCGCGGCGCATACCCGTCCGCTCCGCTATACCGTTGCACATGGTTGAGCCGCTCCAGCGGGACGTACAGCGTGTCGCTGCCGGCGAATTCCAGGATCAGATAATCGCTGTCGAACCCCTGCACCGAGAGGCGTTTGAGGCCTTGGTATTTTGCAATGCCATGTTGGACGTGGACGACATAGTCGCCCACGTTGAGATCTTCCAGCGAGGAGAGGAAGGTCGCGGCTTTACTCTTGGCCTGCGGTTTGTGGCGCGCGCCTTTGGCAAACAGTTCCTCTTCCGTCAGGATGGCCAGACGCAAGTCCGGTGCGAGGAATCCGGCGGACAAATCGCCGTGCAAGACGTAAAACGGTGCTTTGGTTTTACCGGAAGTGGTCCAGGCCCCTGTTGTCCATTCCGTCGCAGGCACATCGTGTTCGCGTAAGAGCGCCAGCAAGCGATCCACTTGGCCTCGACTTCGTGCGACGAGCACCACGCGGCACTCCTCCCGTAGGCGATCCAAGATGGCGAGGGTCTGGCTGAAGGGCATCCCCCGAGCTCCGAGACCAGCGCTGGCCGGGGCCTGAGCGGGAAAGGCCTGGACCAGATTCCATGACGCATCGCTCGCCGTGAGTGGCTCAAGGGCGAGCGTGGGCCAACCGTTCGTGCGATCCATGAGTTCCGGCCAGGAGAGAAACAATCGCTCCGGTGACGGGTAGGGTAGGGTGGTCCCTCGATCGGCGTGGCGGAGATAGCCATCGTCGACCTTGCTCCAGAGGTCCACGCAGGCCCCTGTCAACGCAGCAGGCTGATCCAGGACCAAGACAGGCTGGTCGGTGAAATAATCAAAGAGGCTGTCCATCTCGGGATAGAGATCCGGCGCACGCCACTCGGCATCTTCCGGAATGGGAGCGAGGGCATCCGGAGAAGTCTCCGCACGCAGGTACTCTCGCGCGGGAAGGACGACCGCTTGATCCAGCTTTGCAGTGGATTTCTGAGTGGCGGGATCGAAGAGGCGGAGCGAATCGATCGCTTCGCCAAGAAATTCGACACGGAGCGGCTCGGCATAGGCCGTCGAGAAAATATCCACAATGCCGCCGCGAATACTGAACTCCCCTGGAATTTCCACGACCGAGACTCGGCGGTATCCGAGACGCAAGAGTCCTCCGGTGAGGGCCTCTCGCTCGATCGTGCCGCGCAGCCTGAAATGCAAGGTGGTGTGGGTGAAGGTCGTGACGGGCAGCAGTCGTTGCATCAGGGCCGCGATGGAGGTGACCAGACAGGTTTGTGGAGCGGTTTGGATGTGATGCAGGGCATTCATCCGACGGGCGATCAGACCGACATGGGGCGCGCTGCCCTCGTACGGCAAGGTTTCCCATCTCGGGAACAGGGCGAGGGGAGCCGTCGGAAGGCCGATGAGATCGTGGAAAAAGTGCAAGTCATCAAAGAGGCGTTCAGCCATCTCATCCGACCCGGTCACGATCAGCCACGACCGATTTCCCAGTTTCCCTAACTGGGGATGCAGGAGAGTAGTGAGGGCAAGTCCGGCAGTGGACCCATGCAGGCCGGTTACTGAAGGACGACCTATTCCGCTTCCTAGCGCCGCGGCGACAGGAACGAACCATTGGGATGCTGATATTGGAGAGATCGCTTCGGACATGGTGTATCAGGCTAGGAAGCGGCTAGTTTCTCATGACAACATTTCGATGGGCGAGAGGGCATCGAATAATAATAAAGAGGGGAGCAGTTGAGCAGGATGCTCAAACTGTTCGTCAGCAAGGCCGGAGGCGAGTCGAAACCGGAGGCGTACCCTCTGGGGTACGTTGAGGATTTCGATGAGCCGAGAACGAAGCTGGCGGACTGTTTCAGCATCCTGCTTATGTTGTGGTTGAGCGAATGCGTTCGATCAAAGACGTGGTGGAGACGCCGGGGACCAAAGGAATAGTACGGACAGCTCCCCCGCGCGTTTCGACGATCTCGCGGCCGACGATGCGTTCCACCGGCCAATCTCCGCCTTTGACGAGGACATCTGGTTGCAATGCGGCGATCAGGCTTTCGGGGTCCGGTTCGTTGAACAGAATCACATAATCGACACAGCCGAGCGCGGCGACCACTTCCGCCCGCTGACCCTCCGAAACGATCGGCCGATCCGGCGCCTTGTTCAAACTCCTGACGGACACATCGCTGTTAACGGCGACGACAAGCAGGTCACCCAGGTCTTTTGCAGCCTGGAGGTAGCGCGTATGGCCCACGTGCATGAGATCGAAACAGCCGTTGGTAAAGACGATCCGTTTCTTCTGTGCACGGGCTTGTTGCAAGAGCGGAGTGAGTTGTTCCTTGGTCATGACTTTCGTGGGCATGGCCCCATCATACCGGCTGCGGGGCTGGATGGAAAGGGACAGATCATTACTCAGTATCGTCGTGGCTTACGCCGCCTAACCCGATCACCGACGATCCGTGCTTGGTAATCAGCGCGTCCATCGTCTCGATCGCTTTCGTCCGCCGTTGGTCGAACAGCCCGGGCGGTGTGAGCGCCAAGGAGGAGAGCGCGAGTCCGGCCAATCGGTACTCGGTTCCTGGCCGAATGAGTTCCTGTAGCGCGTGTTGGACGGTCGGCCACATATCGGGATCGTAGTTCAGCGGGTGCGGAAAGCGATGCTGCTTGGTCGTGATGACGAAACGGGCGCTTTTCAGCTTCACCGTGCAGGATCCGGCGGCCAATCCTTCCTGTCGGAGATCCCGCGCCAGGTCTCGGAGGAATCCGCGCAGGGTCCGCTCAAGAAATAGACGATCATGCGTATCCTGGTCGAACGTGGTCTCGTGGCTGAGGCTTTTGGATTCCCGATCGGCCACCACTGGGTCGTGGTCGATCCCACGCGCCAGCTCTCGAACCCAGTGCAGTCGTGTGCCGAAGATATGACGCAAGGGTTGATCCCAGCGTGGGTCCAACAGTTCGCCGATCGTCTTGAGTCCGAACGGTGCCAGGCGCGCCGCAGTCTTGGGGCCGATCCCAGGCAATGCGCGCAGAGGCCGCCGCGCTAAGAATTCTTCTTCTGTGCCCGGAGGAACCGTCACCAGACCATCCGGCTTGTGACTATCCGCGGCAATTTTTGCGACAGTCTTGCCGGTCGCGACGGCGATGGTGCAGCGCAATCCCGTGGCTTCACACAGTGCATCCTTCACAAGTTGTCCAAGTGAGCGAGGGTCGGGATAGCGAGTCTGGAGCGGTGTCGTGTCAGCATAAAACTCGTCGATGCTGCTCCATTCGGTGAGGGGGAATAATTGATCGGTCACAGCCTGCATCTGTTCGTGCAGCCGACGATAGAGCGGTCTGTCCGGGGGAACGAGAATGAGATGCGGGCAGAGACGTGTGGCTTCGCCAGTCGGCATGGCGGAATGGACGCCGAATGCACGAGCCGCGTAACTCGCTGCCGCGATGATTCCTCGCGGGGATGGTCCACCGACGGCCACAGGTTTGCCCGCAAGACGTGGGTCTGCCAGGACGGCCGCTGAGGCGAACATGGCGTCGACATCTCCAAAGAGGATCTGGCGCGACCAACGCATTGTGTGCTCCTGAACAGGAGCCTAGAAGGTAAAGGACAATTGAAGAAGCTGCAAGGGGCGTTGAGCGGGAGGTACTGTCGCGTGGGAAGAACGTGTTGAGTCAGTCGGAACCCGACTGATCGATCCCATCAGCTCCTGTAACAATCCCCGACAGATGCCGCAATGGTGCCGACGCGGCTGAATCGTCCGTCGCTGGCGTCGGTACACTCGGCCGCATTGCCGACAACGCCAGGCAAATTGTGTGAGAGCGAGGACTTCTTTCTGTAACGAATGGTAGATGGTGATCGCCAGGGCGCCGTCTCGATTCATCTCGGTCATCTTGCGGAGAAAATCCGGTCCATGATTCGGTCGCCGCTTCAGGATGTCGTATTGCCATTGATGAATCATTTCGTGCGCCAGGGTGTTCACGATCTCCTGCTCGCCATACTCGCTTCGTTGGGAGACTTGTTGGAGTAGGGGGAGGGACAGGCGAATTTCGCGCGTAGTCGTCGGGCGAAGACCATCCCGATCCAGTCGGGGCCGCGGTCCTCGACGACTCACGAACAGGCCGACTGAGGAGGTCAGCCGCCGACTCCAGACCAGATCAATCGAGGGGAGCAGGCCTGCGAAATAGCGTCCATTCAGTTCGCTCCACATCCGGGTCAGATGCTGCGAGGTCACTGGAGGGGGTTGGCGTGGAGACATGCGAAGCGGGTCACCCCAATTCTTCGTGCACCGCCGCGGCTAACAACGGCACCATAATTTCGTGGTGGCCGATCAGGGAGTAACCTTTCCCGCCCTTCTGGGTCGGCCGACGCACCACGTTGGTGAGCGGGCGGTAGTGAGCGAGGAAGTCCATGTCCACGGTCGTAATGTTGGTTACAGTATGACCAAGGTTGCGGCCTAGTGACACCGCTTTGAGGAAGACTTCCGGCAAAATGACGGCAGAGCCGAGATTGAGATACACGCCTCCCTCCATCCCTGACACAACGGCCGCAAGCCGTCGAAAATCCAGCAGCGAGGTTGCGCCGATGGCAGAGCCGTCTGCGGCAGGATGCATATGGATGATATCGGTCCCGATGGCGACGTGCACGGTCACCGGAATGCCGAGCCGCGCTCCGGTCGCCAGAATGCTCGTGTCTCGATTGGGGAACTGGCCCTGGCGCCGGTTGATGTAGTGGCCAATGGATTCGCCGAGCCCTTCGCGATCGTGGGCCCCGCGGACGATCGCCTCGTTCAGCATACGGCCGGTTTCTTCCGCCATCCCGAAGCGTCCCTCGTCAATCTCCGCGTCAACTTCCTCTGACGTGTGCCCCATGAGCGCCAATTCGAAATCGTGAATGATCCCGGCGCCGTTCATGGCCACGGCCGACACGATCCCTTGTTGCATGAGATCCACGAGAATCGGACTCAATCCGACTTTCACGACGTGTGCGCCGATTCCCACGATGACCGGTCGGCCTTTGCGATGGGCCTTCGCGACCGCTTTCGCAACCGCGCGCAACGTTTTCACGCCCAGGAAATCCGGCAGCGAGCGGTAGAATTGGCTGAAACTGCCCCCACGACGCCAGGGGTGAGCAGAGTCGGAGACGCGGACCTTGCTGTACCGTTTCTTGAGCGGATACGTCGTGAGATCCGTCACGTTGATGGGCGGGATCAGTCTTGGGGTCGTGATAGGGGGCCGTTGCCGGTCAGAAGGCTTTGCCAAGGAGCTGTTCCTCGATGAGTTCACACAGCACGTGGCCGAGCGTGATGTGGCTTTCTTGAATGCGGGCTGTGACCGTTGAGGGCACGACGAATGGGTATTCCACCAGACCAGCCAATTTCCCGCCGGTCCCTCCGGTCCAGCCAATGGTTGTGAGGCCGCAAGCTTGTGCGGCCTCCACACCCTTCAACACATTGGGTGAATTGCCGCTGGTGCTGATGGCAATGGCGATATCGCCTTTCTGACCATGGGCACGAATCTGGCGAGCAAAGAGTTCTTCGAAGCCGTAGTCGTTCGCGATACACGTAATGGCGGCGATGTCGGTCGCCAGGGCGATGGCCGGGAGGGGGGCACGCTCTCGTTTATATCGCCCGACGAACTCGGCGGCCAGGTGAGCCGAATCCGTGGCACTTCCGCCGTTGCCGAAGAGCAGCACTTTGTGCCCGTTGCGAAAGGCCGTGGCGATCAGTGTTGCGACCTGCACGATGCGATCGGCGTGCTCGTGCGCGAACTGTTGCTTGACGGTCGCGCTTTCGTCGAACGCGCTGAGGACATGTTCTTTCATAGGAAGCGATTTTAGGCAACCTGCTGGCACCTGTCAAACGTGATGTGCGGGCTAGGATTTCGTTGTGGTGATGGGACCTATCTGCCGCATGGCGTTCATCGCCACGGCGATCATGGAGCCAACATCGGAGACCGTCGCCGGCAGGATGAGGGTATTGGTCGTTTTCGCTAACTCTCCAAACTTTGTGATGTACTGTTCTGCCACGCGTAGCTGAACGGCTTCCTGGCCTCCCGGCACTTGAATGGTCTCCGCGACCTTGCGCAGCCCCTCTGCGGTGGCCTGGGCAATGGCGAGGATCGCTGCAGCAGCTCCTTCCGCTTCGTTGATCTGTTGCTGCTTTTTTGCCTCGGAGGCTTTGATCACTTGCTGTTTCTCACCCTCGGCCTGGTTGATGGCCGCGTCGCGCTCACCCTCGGACGTGAGAATCACTGCGCGCTTTTCCCGTTCCGCGCGCATCTGCTTTTCCATGGCGTCCAGCACGCCCTTCGGGGGGGTGATGTTCTTGATCTCGTACCGGAGGACTTTGACGCCCCAGGGATCCGAAGCCTTGTCGAGCTCATTCACCACCTGGATATTGATGTTGGTCCGCTCTTCGAACGTCCGGTCCAGTTCGATCTTGCCGATCTCGCTCCGCAGCGTGGTCTGCCCAAGCTGGATCAGAGCGAAATTAAAGTCGCTGATGCCATAGGATGCGCGTTGAGGGTTCAAGACCTTGAGGTACAAGATGCCGTCCACCGATACCTGCACGTTATCGCGCGTGATACAGACCTGTTCAGGGATGTCGATCGCCGATTCCTTGAGCGAATGTTTGTAGCGAATGCGATCGATGAAGGGGAGGAGAATATGAAACCCCGCATCCAGCGTCGCCGAATATTTGCCGAGTCGCTCGACCACATAGGCGCTTTGCTGCGGCACGACCACGGCGGTCTTGGCGATGATCACCAGCACCAGTACCGCCAACAACAGCACGACAAAGAGTCCGCCGCTCATCGTTACCTCCTCCATAGCCGTTCACCTTCCAGGGTGTTATCACTCATTCAGCTGAAATCCACAGGGTGAGTCCTTCGACCCGCTCGACCTTGCACCGTTGGCCCTTCTTCAAGAGGGCCGGCCCGGCATTGTGAGCGGTCCACGTGGTACCGCGCAGTTCCGCTTTGACGGTGCCGCCTGGCACCAGATCCTCCAGCAGGATCGCGCTTTCGCCCACCATCGAGTCCACAATCGGCATTTCCTTGTCCTTGGTTTTGATCCAGGCCAACAACGGTCCGCGAAAGACAAGGAGTGAAAGGATGGCCACTCCCGAAAACAGCAGCCACTGGAGCCATTCTGCCTGGACGAGCTCCACTCCAGCCGCAGTGCCCACCACCAATGCCGCGAGCCCAAAGAAGAGAATATAGAAGCCCCCGGGCGTGAGCATCTCAGCGCCAAGGAGCACGATGCCGAGAAGCATCCAATACCACCAGATCATCAGGGGACCTCATTCAGCATTCGATAAAATTGCAAGAAATTGGAGACCGCAACAAAAGTCTAAGCGCCTTTCCGTAAGGCGTCAAGGAGAACACATGTTGCTCGACCATGAATTGATCGTGTAGCAGGCCGATGCTATAGTCCGCACAAGATGGCGCAAGACCAACCAGTCAAAGCTTTGGTGATCGCGCTCACCGATCATGTAGCGGCAGCGGTCTACGCTATCAATCGTCTGCAGCCGGATTCGCTCTGCTTTGTATTGCCTGAAGGGGCAAAGTCGCGCGTAGAATCCGAGGTTCAGCCGAGGATTGCACACATGCCCAGGCGCTGGGATTGGGTAGTCATGGCGGAGACGAATGAATTTTTCGGCTGTTATCAGACGCTCGCCCGGGCACTTCCTGAGATGTTGCATACGTGGGATGTGCAGCCAGGCGAACTCGTCGTCGATGTGACCGGGGCCACTCCAGCCATGGCAGGGGCACTGACATTGGTCACCATGCCGATGAGTTCACGGATCGTGTCGCTCGTGCCAGCGCGAGAGGGGCAGGAGGGGGACAAGATTGATATCGCCGGGCAGCTGTTCGTATGGACGCAGGGGAATCCTTGGGATGAGGCGGCATCTGTTTCACGTCGCGAAGGCTGTGAGCTGTTCAATCGTGGATTGTTTGCCGCAGCGGCGAAGCTGTTCCGCGAGGTCGAAGTACGGGTGAGCGGCGGGCAGAAACCGCTCTACCGTGCCTTTGCAGACCTGACAGATGGCTACGGTCTGTGGGAGCGATTTCACTATCGTCAAGCCTGGGAGAAGCTGAAGACTGCTGTGAAGGCCTTCGAGATGGCGTCCCTATGGGGTGGACCGCCAGGACTCACGTCGCTGATACCACCCATCAAAGCGAACGCGGGATTCTTGGAGAAGCTCGTTCTCGATCCTGCTCCCGTGAAAGACATGCAGGGCCTCGACCTGCTGGCCCATGCCGGACGGCGACTGCATGGCCTGCACGATTCGGAAGCAGCCATGGTCTCGCTCGTGCGTGCGCTCGAAGCGTTCGCTCAGCGACAACTGTTCAAGCACTACACAATTAAAACCTGGGACGTGCAGCCGGAGCAGTTGCCTCAGGCGCTTCAAGAGACTTGTCGGTCCTGTTGGCTGGAAGATCTCGACGGCAAGTACAAGCTGCCCATGCAGGCGCAGTTTCGGGCGCTGGCTGGCTTGGGCGATCAAATGGGCCAGGCCTTTTTGCGCGAGTGGCCGACGATGAAACCCCTGCTCGATGCGGCCAACCATGCCGTCCTCGGCCACGGCTTCGAGCCGGTCAAAGCCGAGCGGGTACAGCAGCTATATGACGTTGTCGTCAAGCTATCAGGCGTCAGTGTAGCATCGTTGCCGAAGTTTCCGGTTCTTAGTCTCTAAGAGCGTATGGCTTATAGCGTATAGGATGAGCTAAGAAAAATAGAGATGGCGTTCCGATTTGAAACGTTGGAGATTTGGCAAATGGCCAGGGAATACGCAACGAGGGTCTATGTTCTTACCGCCAAGTTTCCTCGGCATGAGGATTATGGATTGAAATCTCAAATGAACCGTGCAGTCAATTCGATAAACCTCAACATTGCAGAGGGCACTGCCAAGAACTCCACTAAAGCCTTCGACTACCACTTAGAGATCGCACTGGGTTCGACCTTCGAGGTGGTTGCCGGGTCTTTTATTGCAAAGGACCGTGAGTACATGACTGAGCCCGAGCAAGAAAATTTGTACGAGTATGGTCAGCGACTCGCGAAGAGTATTAACGCCTTCAGGAACACTCTGCCGCTGTCCTGATACTTGGTTCTGGATCTTAGGCTGGTATTCTTTTTCCGTGCCATAAGCTATTAGCCATACGCCATCAGCTCCTATGGATATTCAAATTTATTACGAGGACACCGATTGCGGCGGGGTCGTGTACTATGGGAACTATCTCAAGTATTTCGAGCGGGCGCGGACGCAGTATCTCGAAGAGCGAGGGCTGTCAGTGGCCGGGCTCATGAAAGAAGGTACGGTGTTCGTCGTGGTGCATGCAGAAGTAGATTACCGATCTCCGGCTCGCTATGGCGACAGGCTGATCGTCGAGACGGTCGTCTCTGATATGACGGCAGCCTCCTTCACGTTTTCGCACGTGATCCGAGAGCGGGAGAGCCGGCGTGTGGTCGTTGAAGGATCGGCCAGGTTGGCGGCAACGGATGGAAATGGGAAAGTGAAGCGACTCGACAAGGCGATGGTAGCCGTATTAAAATAGCCGTATTCAATAAGGAGTCATAGAATGGAAATGGCAGGGTTCTGGAGCTGGGTCATTATGGCCGTCTGGACGATCGGCATATTCGTACTCGGCTGGTGGTTTTTCATGCCCAACCCGATGGCGAAAGACAGGAAGGACAGGAATAAGAAGCCGTAACCCACCTGCAAGTATTCTCCTCCCTTTTGGTCTCATCCATTGCCAGAGTTAGAATCATGTGCCTGGGTTGACCGTTCTCCAATGTGCGGAGGGTGCCAAACGGCAATGCCGTTGGCCTATCCAATTCAACTCTCCGGTTGAGGCTGCTCACTGCGTATGCGTTGGTTTAGGGCCACCCCAAGTTCTTGGCACTTATTCACAAGACCTTCGTAGGTCTTGAGGTTGGCATTATATTCTGCCATCGGATACTTGTTGAATTTGCCCTGACTCTGCTCGTAAAACCGCCGGCAGATCTCCCGCAGCGCTTCGATAGTCTCTAACAGCGCCGCCGTATATTGATGTGAACCCTCCAACGATCCTGACTCCGCCTTCAATCTTGCCGAAATAGCAACCAGTTTGGAGGCCAATCGATCGAGGTCTTTAAAGTGAGATCCATAGTCAGTGGTCTTGAATAGCCCTGGAATTGGGAGTGTCTTGCGCCATGAAAACTTAAAGATCGCGTCATGAATTTCGACGTACTCGCCAAGGATGGTATTCGCTCGGATCAGTTCCTCAGGAAGGTCCAGCATGTGTCACCCACGAGAAGCACTCAACGACCCAAGCTCAGTGCCTCGGCTATGAGGAACGTGGATTGCCTCCACTGCACAACGGCTTGGTTCGCTGCAGCGTGTAACTAGGCGTCACCTTTGTTTTGTTTCTCTTGTTTCCAGGCTCCCCAGGCAAAGTAAAAGCCTAGCGGCGCGCTGATGATGCAAACCCATGCCAGAGGAGATGATTCTGAGAATAGCCAACCGGCAAAAGCGGTATAGAGAACTGCTCCTAGAAAGTAGACGATGGACCAAGGAAACTGGCTCTTTTTGTTCAAGGGGGTATCGGATTGCGATGTCATTCAAGTGCTCCGAAGCGTCCGGTGATGCTTAAATATGTATTATTTGGTCCCGTATAACAAGCCACCGTCCTAGGAACCGTGAAACGTAGGATTGCCGAGTGATCTTCCTCCGAATCGTTTCACGTTTAACGATTCACATCTCACGAACCGCCGGAAGGGTTAGCCATCAACTTTGCCGCCGGCCGCACGAACGCATTGCACAATATACGCTTGTGTTTCCGGGGACATGCACTCGATCGGCAACGTGGTGAACTGTGACTTGGAGTACAACAACAGCCATACACTCTGGAATTGCCACAACTCTTTGACCGTGGACCACTGCAGCGTCGTCGTGCCGATGTCCGAACTCATGGTGAACGAGGACTCATCAGCCCGGAACATGGATCGAGGTGTGTCCTTCTGGCGGAATTTGCGCAGCGAGTTGCGTTAGTGAACGATGTAGACCGCCGCGGCGAACCCGATGCCCACCGCTAGCACAGTTGCAAGCACACCGATGATCCAGGAGGCCTGGCCTAGTGCCACGAGTACGACGAGCCCGATCGCGGCTATAAGAAGCGCAACAAAGAAGCCGCCACCTACGGAGCGCCGCCAAAATGCGAATACCGCCTGGCGCAGCAGCGTTGTACTGTATATGAGCGTGGCCTCGTGAGGCATGGTGGCTATCGATCCAAGCGCTGCGAGCCAGCCAACGAGAGGCTCGGATGATCACCACAGCACAACGGTCTGGTTCGCTGAAGCATATGGTTAGGTGGCGTTGTCATGTCCCCAATTTACCAATCCAATGGGATTAAATGCTACTGCCCCGTCACTGTTGCGGTAACGTAGCGAGGCGAATGCAAAATGGTCGGCTGGAACGATCTGTTGGGTGAGAGTGTTACTTGTTCGATGACTCCGCAGAGGGAATGGAGCGCAAGCGATGCAATGCGGCACTGAGCCATTCCGAACTAAGAACGGATTGATCTCGACCACACTGCACTCGGTACGGTTCCCCGGAACGGCTGCTCTTTGTACCGCCCTTAAGAATGAAGTCTTCTGAACTTTCCACTAGCTTCTTTTGACGAAGGTATTCGTACTTCCTAGTGAGATGAGTCTGTGCATCTGAAGCGCTGTACCAACTCCCATTGCGATAGAACCGACATTCCGAGGTTCCGAGTGCATCGAGTAACGCGGCAATTTCACGCTCCACAGACGGGGATATCTCCGAAGCCTGAGAGACTGTGCACAGGGTGCTGAGGAACAACGCGAATATGACTGTACGCGCACTCACATGTTTGTTTCCGTGGTTGTATCTACTTGCTGAAGGTGGATCGCGAAGGATCGGACGGAGTCTTCTGTGACCCTCAGCGGCGTTACTCAGCATGTCCTTTAGTATGTGAATCTCATTGTTCCTGACCTGCTGAAGGCGCGAGTGGATGACGAGGCAATGTCGATTTGAGACTTTGGTCCAATGAGCGATGAGTTCCCTTCGCATTCTTGTGCGGGCGCAAACCTTTCTCGCGGCGAAGTCGATACGGTTGCAGGTCGCTTCCCGGTTTTCCCTCCGATTTCCGGCAGAGGTCACAAGACGGACGAAGTTCTGACTCGGTCGCCCCGGGAGCTAAGGGTCTTGTGGATAGTGATGAGGGAGGGGCTGTCGATTGTTGTGCCAGGACCTGATAGGGAAAGATCAGGATGACTCCGACGGCGATGAGCGCGCCAAGCGCGGTTCGACCTTGTGCCATGATGCCCGCGAGAACGCACACTCCGTGCCAGAGCGGTCTGATTGACAATGCAAAAAGCCGTATGCTGTTATAACGCGTATCGCGTTATTCCCGCGAGGCTCGCGAGACTTGCGAGAAAAGCGCGAAGGGTGAGGCAGTCTGAAGGCTGAAGGGTTCGGAACTTCGAATTTCGTGTCGCGTCTGTCGCGCACGGCGTGCTCGTTTCGCGCACAATTCACGGAGGCGTTTATGGATATGATGGGGCGTGTGGGGTTGATCGAGATTCCGATCTTGATCGCACCCGATCAAAAGGTTTGGATGGATCGCATGATTAAGGAAGGTAAGATCGCCATTCCTCCAGGCGGGACGCTGGAAAAAGGCTCGCTCTATTCGATGTTTGTCCGCATGCTCCTGCATAACGCCATGGAAGAGCAGAAGCGGCAGGAGGTGTTAGACGCGGAAGACGAGGACGACGAATAACCAGGATGTTGAAAGCCGCCGCCAGCTGCGTTCTCGCATCTCGCAAGGCTTCAACGTGCAAGAGCACGCCTCAGCCTTGCGCTTCGCTGCGGCCTTGCTGAACAGCGACTTTGAACATCCTGGTGAGAAAAAGGCTGTATCGGAAGGGGTTGAAGAGTATCTTGTTTGATATAACGGAAAGAGCCTATGCCATCAGCTCTTCAAAGTGCTTTGAACGTGGCATGTGCGGCTTTGATCGTGTAGTCGATATCGCGGGTTGAATGAGCGGTTGAGAGGAAGGCAGCTTCGAATTGAGAGGGGGCTAGGTACACCCCCTGCTCCAGCATCGTGTGAAAGAATTGCCCGTATCGCTTCGTGTCCGACAGTTTTGCGGTATTCCAATCCACCACCGGGCCTGACGTAAAGAAGGCTCCAAGTATCGAGCCGACCCTGGTTTGCGTGAGTGGTACGCCCGCTTTTCTTGCGGCCTCTCCAATTCCGTTGGCCAGGGCTGCTGATTTCTCTTCCAGCTTCTTATAGACCCCACGGACTTTGAGCTGCTTGAGCGTTTCAATGCCGGCGGACACGGCTAAGGGATTTCCCGACAACGTTCCTGCCTGATAGACCGGCCCCAACGGCGCGATCAGATCCATGATCTCTTTCCGCCCTCCGTAGGCGCCGACCGGCAATCCTCCGCCGATGATTTTCCCCAGTACCGTCAAATCCGGGGTAATGCCGTAGAGCGTTTGGGCTCCGCCGTAGGCCACACGAAAGCCGGAGATCACTTCGTCGAAAATCAGGAGAATGTTGTTTTCCGTGGTGAGTCGGCGGAGCGCCGATAGAAATTCCGGCGCCGGTTGCACGACACCCATGTTTGCGGCGATCGGCTCCAGGATAATGCAGGCCAACGTGCTTCGATGTTCCTTGACGATTTGTTGAACTGCTTGGATGTCGTTGTACGGGACGGTCAAGGTGTGCTTCGCAAAGTCAGCCGGAACTCCAAGCGAATCCGGGATCCCCAACGTGGCCAACCCTGAACCGGCCTTAGCCAGCAAATAATCGCTGTGGCCGTGATAGCATCCTTCAAATTTCAGTATACTGTCTCGCTTCGTAAAGCCACGGGCGACACGAATCGCGCTCATGACCGCCTCGGTGCCGGAGCTGACGAGCCGAACCTTTTCCATCGATGGAAAGGCGTCGCGGATCATGCGGGCGAGCATGACTTCCAGCTCGGTCGGCGCACCGTAACTGGTTCCGTTTGCGGCAGCTTTTTTAATTGCACGGATGATTGCTGGGGCTGCATGGCCTAAAATCATCGGGCCCCATGAGAGCACATAGTCGAGGTAGCTGTTCCCATCGACGTCGTAGAGGCGGGCGCCTTTGGCGCGTGTGATAAATCGTGGTTGGCCCCCGACCGAGCGAAAGGCGCGCACCGGACTATTTACGCCCCCGGGAATCAACTGCTGCGCGTCTGAAAACAGCTTGGCGGAACGAGTGGTTTTCATAATGGGGGCGCACAGTACCATGCGAATGAGCCTCGGTCAAGAAAGAGGAGTGTCATACGGTACGATAAATGACCGGGGCGCAAATGCGCCCAAAGAGATACGTCTTGTCACAATTTTTGATACACGCGTGTTGCTGAGGGGCAGGAACTTTTCGTAATCCCCTGCAAATATGCTGATTCATACTATCAATCGAGTGCGGCTCGACTCTTGCCTCGTTAAGCAGGTAATATCCGAAACTCTAGACAGCGATAATATAAGAGATCAACGATGAAGATTATCTGTTCGTGGTGCCGACAAGCAGGGAAACTAGAGCTAGTGGGCGAAAAAGCCCCTCTCGACGATGCCCGAGAAACGCATGGGATTTGTGTCGTTCATCGCCATGACATCGAAGCCCGCTGGCAAGCATCGATTCGCACTACCTCACCGTCTGGGGTTGCAACCGGACTATATTCTTCACTCTTTCGGTGGACAGGTTTGCTGAATGTAACCAAGAAGATACGCCCGTAGAGCAGGTGCCTCCTGCTAGGTCCGTTTTAGGGCGGATCGACGCTGTATTCCGGGCTTCCGAGTCGGTTCCGCACGGACTTCATTCATTCCCCAGTGGACCCGCTTGGTTTTTTCCCGCTCCGATACAGTGAACAGGACGTGAAAGGGGGTTGCTTGTCGCGCGCCCATTCCTGCCTGTCCGCTTCCCCAGGTCTCCCCCGCGTCACGCAAGATCTCAAGAAAGGTTTCATATTCTTCTTCGTCATCGGGCAATAGGTGTGCCGCATCGGTGATGAGAAGAATATAGCCCTTGGCCGGCAGCCATTCCAAATCGGTCAAACATTCCTCTAGCGCGTCCCAGTTATGGCCGAAGTAGTCAGGAAAATCCAAGGCGCGGGCACATTCGGTCAACAGGCCGGCGGTCGTCGAACACTTGGTGCCCTGGATGATTCTCAACGCAAACTTGGTGGGTGGGCGCACCAGTGATTCAGCGCGCTGCCCAGCTGTGACCACAAGCAATGAGGTCCAGGGTGGTTTCGTCGATTGGAGATTGGCCGTCAATGTGAGTGCGTGTTTGGAGGTCATGGTATCTCATTCAATGGCATGAACGTTCGGTAATGGTTATCGGTATAGTAGGCCCTGCCGGTATCTTGCTCGATGACGATCCGTTCCGCATCCCGCGGGCGGCCGCGTATTTTGGGATTCACATCGTACTCGCGGTAGTGACCGCGAGGCAGCCGTCTTTCCCGGTTCTGAAACGCTCTGCCACCGATATATCCAGGGAGAGCTTTGCCTTCATGTTGCTGAATGGCCTCCAGCAGGTCTTTGGCTTTTTGCGGGGGACCCTTCGCGACGCGATGCAATTGTCGATTGAGGGGCGATGTGGCATCGTGAGGAGCCGACGCTGCGGATTGATCGGATGGGACGGAGGCAGACGGTACGGTCGGTTCCGTCGACGAACTGGCGTCGGGAGTACCAGTAGGGCCGAACAGTAGTCCACCAAGGACGACGAGTATTCCATAGATCTTCCAAGTTCGATCCATAGTTTCGCATTCGAATCACGAAGCGAGGGAACAGAATACGAACCGTAGCACGCTCGCTCTTGGAGGATCAACGGGCGTGAGAGGAACGGGCTTTTGCCGTGTCAATATGGTTGGCTCGTAACCTGTGAGGCCGGGAATTGTTGCTATCGCTGATTCGCCGGCGTAGCATCCAACGTATTCATCCTGTTGAGGAGGTCTTTTCCAGGTCGGCATCTCACGGCCACTGTTAGGGGAAGATTGGGCAGGTACGGTGGTCCCGTAGGCGAAGGTGAGTCAACGAGGTAGAGATTGGAATCCGCAGTGGACCGGCTTGAGTTTGTGACAGTTGAAGGACTCCTGGCCTACGGGGAGTTGCTGGCGTCTCGCATTGCCGGTGAGGGAATTGCGTTCCCGCCCATCCTGCCTTCCTCAGTCGATCGACGGCGGCGAACCCGTGACGCCATGGAGAAGATCAGAGCGTTTGTGCAGCGTGCGCAAAAAGGATTTCCCGGGGCAGAGGAGTATCGGGCTACCCGTCGCGCGGTAATCGAACAGGGGTGCGGGGGCGATGAACTGGTGTTCTTTGCCGCCTGGAATGCTCTCCTTGCCACAGGCGAATTGGCCCCGCTCTTCCGTGTGCCGATCGGGTCGGTGCAGAAGCCGACACATCGCCGGCCGGTGGCGATTGTGCCTCGCGCGCAACTGACGCCGCAGTTAGTCGAGGATCGTATCGTGCTGGACTTGGGCGAGGATCGGTTCTGGCTCTTGCCGCGCGATCTAACCGGTCGCACACTCCTGTTTACGATGCGTCATGGTGTCTCACGGGTGGAAAGCGGTACCTATCGAGTCGGGCGCCGCCTCGCGAACGTGCTGGACCCTGAGCGAGGCGTCCCCAAGGCCGAGGCAGTCGGTGCAGCCCTGGCCAGGATGCTGGGCGTGGTCGGGCAACAATTGGATTTCCTGCACATTCACAACTACCTCGATCCGCGCACCTTCGTTCAGCTGGTGAGCCAGAGCCCCAATACGCGGCAACTGTATGAACGTGTGGTTACCGCGCTCATGCAGGGACACGCGCACGAAGCTGAGGCGCTCCCACCCATCTACGATTCCGCATTAGACTCTCAGGATTTTGGATGGGTTACGGGTTTGGAGAAGAAGGTAGAAGCTGAGGAAGCCGCAAAGGCATTCGGCGTGGACGTGCAGACGGCCAAGCGCCTGATCAAACATCCCTTCTATAGCTACCCGGGCGGACATTCCTTCTTCGATGTGTATGTGGATATCGTCGATGGCTTCCGCCGGTTGGGTCACGCCCATCAGGGGAAGGCCGTATGTCTGTACAGTCACAGTTCCACGCTGCGGGCGCTCATGATTTATCTCGATCCTCGTCCCTTTCGCGAAGCCTTCACCGAGTTTGGCGAATATAAGGAGGGACAGGATAACGTCGTTCTGTTGACCTACGAGCAGGGTCTCTTATCAGGCTACTCCACTGCTGTGGGTTTGTCGGCGCGGGAACGGGCAGCGCGGGAGACCTGGGTCAAGATCGAGCGCGAACGCAGAGACCGGATCACGCTCAAACCTCGACAGATCAAGCGGATCGTGGCATTGGTCTCGGGTGGTGACTTTGCCGGCGCCGGCGCCGCGTTGAAAGAATTGCGCGTGACAGGACACCGATTTGGTCTGGACGTCCACTTCGTTCGTCACGGGTACTTGGGTCTAGCCAACAACTGGATTGAAATGGTGAGCGAGGACGATACCCGCGGCATGGGCAGCCATGCGAGCAGTCCGATCGGGAGCAGCCGCTTCGAAGATTTCAAAAACGAGCAGGTGCAGCAGGTTACCATGCGGCATCTCAGGCCATATATGGAAGACGGCGCCTTGGTGGTCATTGGCGGGGAGGGGAGTCTTCGAGGCGCGCGCGCGCTGTACGAAGGATTTGGGGTCCAGGCAGTAGGGATTCCTGGTACGATCGACAATAATCTCGCGGGGACGACCTCCCTGGGTTTTCATTCGGCCGTGTCACTGGCGAATCAATCCATCGAGTCGCTGAAAGCCACCAGTTCCGCCATGGGCAGCGTCTTTTTCGTCGAGATTATGGGGGCGGGGTCCGGCCATCTTGCCCTTGCCTGTGCGTATCAGGCCAGAGCTGAGGGCCTCTTGGTCAATGAGCATCCCGATCCCGACGCGTATATCGACGACGTCATCCTGGGTACGCTCAAGCGCACCCTAGGCGTCCCGAACAAGAGCCATCTGTTTGTGGTGGCGGAACAAACGCCCCATCGCCATCACCTGGACGGCGGCGTGCGAGGTCTTGTCGAATATGTCGCCAGCACACTGAGCACATGGCCACAGTTTCAGGCACGCCCCGGTGAATTTCGCCTCGCTCCTGCAACCAAAGCCACGATCCTCGGACACACATTACGGGGGGCGCCTCCGACCCCAGAGGACAAGACCATCGGACAAGATCTGGCCTATGAAGCGATTCGCCGTCTCGTCAAGGAGCCGGAGCGAGTGGTCGGGTGCATGTTGGCCTATCGCGGGCCAGGTACCATTGAGGCAATCCCACTGCATGCTGTGGCGCCGAAGCAGTTCGACTGGGAGATCTTCGCCCGAATGCACGGAAGCGAACTTCCATAGCGGGGTGAATGGAGCGTGGCGATTCACCGTGAAGGCCTCGCCCTGACTCCATCTCCACTCATTGTCACAGGGCGACCCGATCATGGATGAACGAGGCGTCCTGCGCCTGAAACGGCGGTTGCGTTGTGGGCTTGGTGGTCGTTTGCTAGAATGGCATTCCTGGATCTCATTGCGAGAAGAGCGGGAAAAGCGGCACGTGCCCGAAAGGCGCGAGCCGAAGTTCGAGGTCCGACGTTTCGAAAACCTCGAACCCCTCGCTCGCCCCGCCTACTCTCGCGCGGCGCGCATCCCGATTGACCAATGACCAGTGACAGCATTGTCTATGCGTAAAGCAAAAATCGTGTGCACCATTGGCCCCGCCAGTGATTCCCCTGCCTTGCTGGATCAATTAATTGCGAGTGGCATGGACGCGGCACGACTCAATTTTTCTCATGGGACCCACGAATCGCATGCGCGTGCGATCAAGGCCATTCGCGAAGCAGCGGATCGTCGGCGCGTCGCGATCGCAATCATCCAGGATCTGCAAGGACCGAGGATCCGTGTTGGAGACGTCGATCGGGGCGGGATCGATTTGGTTGCCGGCCAGACCGTGAGACTCGTGACATCGCTGCTCCGGTCCGGCGGTCAACTCGGCGCACAGTCAGTCGCTCCGTCCGGCATGCGTGAGATCCCGGTGACATATCAATACCTGGTGCGGGATGTCCAGCCAGGCGCCCGCATCCTGATTGACGACGGGCTCATCGAGCTGATTGCTGATCGGATTATCGGCGGCGCCGTCGAATGCGGAGTGGTGACCGGGGGACGACTCATCTCGCACAAGGGCATGAACCTGCCGGATACTCGCATTAGCGCGCCCACTCTGACGGACAAAGATCGGGACGATCTCCGGTTCGGCATCGCGCAGAGCGTGGACTATGTGGCCCTCTCGTTTGTCAGAGGTCCCGATGATGTGGTGGCTGCCAGGAAGTTAGTGGCCGACTGGGGCGGCGACGTGCCGGTTATTGCAAAGATCGAAAGGCCGGAAGCGGTGGAGTGCTTGGACGCGATTCTTGATCAGGCGGACGGTGTGATGGTTGCGCGGGGCGATCTGGGCGTGGAAATGGGCCCGGAGGCGGTTCCGCTCCTACAGAAGCGCATTATCGCCGAAGCTAACCACCGTCGCTGCCTCGTGATCACGGCCACTCAGATGTTGGAGTCGATGACGCACCATACGCGCCCGACAAGGGCCGAAGCGTCGGATGTGGCGAATGCCGTCCTCGATGGGACTGATGCCGTCATGCTGTCCGCAGAAACAGCGATCGGACAGCACCCGGTTGAAACAGTCCGTGTCATGGACCGAATCGTTCGAGCCGCAGAGGAAGGGACTCGATCGTGGCGTACGCGCCTCTCCGACGCGCCACGTGGGGAAGGCTCATTTCCGGAGGCCATTTGCCATTCGGCTTCTTCGGCAGCCTCAGTCATCGGGGCGAGCGTCATCGTGGCATTTAGCGAACGGGGAACGACTGCGCGCTTGCTGTCGAAGCAGCGACCTGATGCGTCAATTATTTCATTGACGCCATTTGAGGTCATACGGCAGCGGATGGCGCTGTATTGGGGTGTGATCCCTCATACGATGCGGCAGATCACTCAAACCGATGAGCGGATCGATGAAGCGGAACGTCGCCTGAAAACCGAGGGATTGGCAACAACAGGACAGCGTATCGTGATTGTGTCAGGGACCAGGATTGGTCAGCCCGGAGAGACCAATTTCATGAAGTTACACAAAGTCGGGTGAGCTGAACCTGCTGAGCGACGCGAGCACGTCGCATGGGAACAGGCGCGTCACTGGGCAAGAAGGCTGTCTTGGCAGACTCAGGGCGTGCGGGTGAGAAGCGCGACGTTGTCAACCGCCTGGAAGAGAGGCGTATTCAGTTCCCCAAGGAGGAGTACAGATTGGAAGAAAAGAACACACGATGACACTCAACGTTGTGAGACGGTTCGTGCTGTGTCTCTGTCCGTTGCTCGCCCTGGTGTTATCAGCGGGAGATGGAATCGCGCAGACCGGATCCCTCAAACATTCACCGGCAGATGTAGTGAAACGCTATCTGGCGCTCGATTATAAGGGCGCGCGGCTCGATGCCATGTCGGCCGAAACGGTCTCGTCCTACGTAAATTGGAATGAGGAGCCGGCGTGGGGGCGTGTCGTCGTCACGCGAGGCTTTGTCGTGGCGGAGCAGTATCGCCAATGGGAGATCGTCGATAAACTGGAAGTCGTGGTTCCGGTCACCTTTCAGGTGATCGGCTCGGTGTATCTGGAAACCGCCGGTTTCGTTCAGGATGTTGAGACAGAAGAGGTTCGATTTCGCGTAAAAGCCGTCAAGAATCGCTGGAAGATTGTTGAGCCGATGTTTCCCCCTCACGTGGGCCAGAAGCGGATAGTGAATTTCGTACGCGAAGCCTGGGGGAAGGAAACCGACCCGGCAAAGCGAGACCGTCTCGGGGTGTTGCAAGACGAATTACGAAAGGTAAAAGAATGATGGGTAAGACCTCGGTCGAGCTGTTGATCTTCGATCTGGATGGGACGCTCATCGAGTCCAAATGGGACATTGCCGCGTCGGTGAACCTGACGTTGGCCGAGCTGGGGCTCCCGCAGCGGCCGATCGAGGAAATCTTCGGGTTTGTAGGGGATGGGGTCAAACAACTGTTGCGCTTGTCGATCGGCGAGGGAAGCCGGGTCACCTTCGACGAGGCGTT
>CBDDRH010000039.1:0-3193 GCA_965233025.1 uncultured bacterium | reverse complement strand
CCGACCGAGAAAGAAACTGTGGAATAACCAGGAACTCGTTCTGGTCCCAATACTCACGCGAGAGTCGATCGAATTCCAATTGCTTGACTGCTTCATCAACCGCGTCAACTAACGAGCCGACCATTGTTTGATTCATGCCTTCACCTGTTCCTCAATCGTCCGGCAGCTTGTCTCGTTCATTTGGTTCATCTGGTTTGTCCGGTTTTTTGGTTAGACGAAACTAACCAGATGAACGAGATAAACAAAACAAACCAGATCAACCCTCTCGCATCCTGTCACATTCACTGTGGAGCGCTGAGCACTGGAGCCTTCACGACCTCCACATCGGACGGCAACTTGAGATCGAAGAGTGAGTCGCCAAGGCCGGTGTTGGGTTGAAGCGACGAAAATTCAAAGTTCGAGACATTGCCGCTGACTTCATGGAGAGAAAGCGTGCGAATGAAATAGGTCTTCGGAAACACTTCAAGCACGATTCGTTGTAACGATCTCCCCGCCTCACCTTCACGCAACTTAGGCAGGAGGGTGAGTAGCCTGATTCCTCCCACGCCACGTCCCTTCCCCGGCGTCGGCTCTATATCGAACGACTCATCCAGCTTTGCCGCCCCCAGCAACAATTCCAACGGGGCCTTGGAGGCCGCCATTTGTGTGAGCTTGCCGACCAGCACTTGTTTGTGTTCCGGCACATACACTTTAACATCATCTCGATTGACATAGATGTCCTCGACCGAGGGGTCGAGATAATTCCACCGCAACCGGCCAGGCTTTTTGATATAGACCTTTCCCGAAGACACAATGGACCGCTCGAACCCCTCGATCATGGTCTTCTGCGTAAAGTCTGCCTGGAGATCTTTCGTTTTCTCATACCGCGCCTGAAGCTGCTTGACCACCTCCCGCACTTCCTGCAACGCTTTTTCGTCGCCCTCATCTTCAGCGGCATGAGTCAGTACTGGAAATAGGCTCCACGCACAAACGAGCATACCACCTACAACACATGTCCACTTTAGTTTATTCATCATATCAGTGGAGAGGAGGGGGTGGAGGGTTGCTGCCATTCATTGCGCGCATCGAACAATCCTCCTCGTCCTCTATCATCTTCCCAAGCTCGCTCGTTATCTCTTTAGGGATGGGGGCTGATAGATCTCCTACTGCGCGCGTCCAACGAGGGCCTTCTGAGGCCGCGCGTTGCGCGAGCACAGGAGATCATCAGGCTCCATCCTCGGCCCCCACCGGCCCAGTCCGCCCGACGACCTCTCTACGTCCATCCCGGCCTGCCGCGCCTACAATGCCCTCAGCCTCCATTTGCTCGATCATCCGGGCCGCCCGAGGATAGCCCACCCGCAGCCGGCGCTGAATCAGCGACGCAGAAGCTGAACCAGTAGACAGAACCAACTCTTTCGCCTGCTCGTATACTTCGCCCAGCGACTCATCCTCTTTCGCCCCTTCCTGTTTCAGCGCGATCTGTAATTCCTGGTTATAGGCGGGGGCGGCTTGATCCTTCACGAACTCGACGACGCGGCGGACGTCGTCATCCGACACAAACGACCCGTGCAGCCGCATGACACGTCCGGTCCCCGAAGCCATATAGAGCATATCTCCACGACCAAGGAGCGCCTCCGCACCGTTGGCATCCAGGATGGTGCGTGAATCGGTCTTCGACGACACCTGAAAGGCAATGCGGGCCGGGAAGTTCGCCTTGATCAAGCCGGTCAACACATCGACCGACGGGCGCTGCGTCGCCAGCACGAGATGGATACCTGATGCGCGGGCCATCTGCGCCAAGCGCGCAATCTTGTCTTCCACTTCTTTCGGGGCCACCATCATCAAATCCGCTAATTCATCGATCATCACGACGATATAGGGCAAGGGCTCAGGCGGAGTCGGCGGTGGCTTGAACGATCCGGGGCTGCCGTCAGGAATCGCGGTCTCTCCGGCAGAGAGCCGCTCCTCTTCAGACAGAAACTGGATGGGCAACTCCGGCTGGTCTAACTTAGCTGCCGAATCTGTCTCCAGCACACCCTGTTTCCCGGCGACTTTTCGATTGTACGTATCGATGTTTCGGACCCCTGCCTCAGCGAGCAATTTATAGCGCCGCTCCATCTCAGCCACGACCCATCCGAGCCCTCGCGCCGCCGACTTGGGATCGGTGATGACCGGCCGTAACAGGTGAGGAATGCCGTCGTACGTTTGAAATTCGAGCATCTTGGGATCGATCAGGAGTAGCTTGACTTCATCGGGCCGCGTCGAAAACAGCAAGCTCAGAAGCATCGTATTGAGACTGACACTTTTCCCGGCCCCTGTGGCGCCGGCGACCAGCAAGTGCGGCATCGTTTTCAGATCGGCGATCAGAGGGGTTCCAAAAATATCCTTCCCCAAGGCCAAGCTGAGCTTCGATCTGGCTCGTGAAAAGGCCTCGCTCGTCATCACTTCTTTCATCGACACCGTCTCGCGATAGAGGTTCGGCACTTCGATCCCGACCACAGATTTTCCCGGAATCGGCGCGACGATCCGGAGACTGATCGCTTTCAGTGCCAATGCCAGATCGTCGGCAAGATTCACGATGCGCGCAACTTTGGTTCCCGGCGCCGGCTCGAATTCGTACATCGTCACGACCGGTCCGGGGCGAACTTCCGTCACCTTCCCTGCAATACCAAAACTGAGTAAGGCGCGGGTCAGCACATCGGATTGCGCCTTGATTTCCTCTTCCGTGACACGACCTAAGGGGCCTGACGGTTCACTCAAAAGCACGGCCGGATCAGGCAAGACATAGTCTCCCGCCTTCGCTTGGGCAACGACGACCTGTGGCTCCAGCTCGGATTCAATCGCCTCAGTCGGTTCGGACGTCGGTTGCCGTGACGGCTGAATGACCGGCCAGTCCAATTCCGGTTCTGCAGCCGCCGCAGGAAGCGCCTCTTCAATCACTTCACGGATCGATTTCGACGATTTCTGTTTGGCTTTCCGTGGGGATTCAAGAACGGACTCTTCCACCGGTCTGTCGGGAATCAAGGCGCGCGCCCTGGTGAACATCCAGTTGCCCAAACCGGGAATCCGCTGGGCCATCTTCGCCAGAGACATGGATGTCGTAAAGAGCAACGACACCAGTAATCCGGCCATGATCAGAATATGCGCGCCGGTGCTCGCAAAGTAGGCCCGTAAGCCCTCGGCGAGCGCCCGGCCGAAGACACCTCCTGCCATC
>CBDDRH010000038.1:0-3426 GCA_965233025.1 uncultured bacterium | reverse complement strand
TGGTCCTGTCCGATTGCACACTAGGAGCGGAAGACCTGTGTCGCGGGTGCATCGTTCCCATTCCCCATTCGGGCCATGCAGGCCTGGGGCCCATGCGGCTGATGAGACCAGCAGCTGCGCTCCTTGGGCCTGTAGGTTCCGTGCGATCTCTGACGTATGCGCATCTGCACAGATCAGCATCCCGACACGTGTGAATGGAGGAACTGGAATCGCAATGACCTGCGTTCCGGGGGTTGACCAGGCTTCCGACCCCACTCTCAACGTATTGATTTTTCGATGTGTGCCGAGGATGGTTCCATTCGCGGCAATCACGAATAGGCTATTGTAGAACTTGCGGGACTTCCGGTCCTGCTCGGGACAGGATAGGAACAATGTCACACGCAGTCGGGCAGCGAGTCGGGACATGTGCGTCATCCACGAGTCGGGTTGCGGCAAGATCCACTCCGTTCCGATGCTGTCGGCAAACGTATAGCCGGTCACAATGAGTTCGGGTGTGATGATCCAGGTCGCGCCGAGTCGCGCGGCGGCGGTGACGGCTGTTTCGACAAACCGGCGGTTTCTCGTGAGGTCGCCTGGGATGGGTGAGAGATGGAGTAAGGCGATGCGTAAGGTCTGTGCCGGCATAGTTTTGCGCTGTCGGAATGGGGTGCGCTGGGCCATGAACGTATCACAGGTGACGGCGTGCGTGATACCCTGAATGAACCAGGCATTGTGTCCGGGAGCGCTCTCGTCGCCGCGGCTTCAATTCGACGGAAACTCTGCCGATGACCAAGCATCTTCGCCCGAACTCCGATGAGAAGACGCGTTGCGGATGGGTCGGCGCCAAGCCGCACTTCATCGCCTATCATGACGGTGAGTGGGGGGTGCCGGTTCACGATGACCAGAAGCATTTCGAGATGCTGTTGCTGGAAGGCGCGCAGGCTGGTCTGACGTGGGAGACGATCTTGCTGCGGAGGGATGGCTATCGGCGAGCGTTTGCGGAATTCGATCCACACAAAGTGGCGCAATTTACCAAGAAGGAGAAAGGTGTGTTGTTGAAGAATTCCGGGATTATCCGCAACCGGCTCAAAATCGACTCGGCGGTGACCAACGCGCAGGCTTTTCTGACTGTCCAGAAGGAGTTCGGTTCATTCGATCGCTACGTCTGGCAGTTTGTCGGGGGGAAACCGAAAATGAATCGTTGGGCGCGTATGTCACAAGTTCCTGCCACGAGCCTTGAAAGCGATGCGTTGGCGAAGGATCTCAAGAAGCGTGGCTTCCGGTTTGTCGGCAGTACGATCGTCTATGCCTACATGCAGGCCGTGGGGCTGGTGAACGATCACACGACGGACTGCTTCATCCGTGCTCGTCGCTAGTAGGCTGTTGAAAAAGCCCGCCAGCATCGTTCTCGCATCGCTCCCAGGAACCGTGAAGCGCAAGGCGCGATGTGGAACGAGGCTCAGCCGCCGAGCTGCGGCCTTGCTCGCGGAACGACGCGTCTTGGCGCGCCGGGGTTGGGCGGGTGAGAAGTCTGGTCATTTTGAACAGCCTGTAGGTTCTGCGGGAGCCGTGGATGACCTCCTTCAGTCCTATGTTTCTTCGTGACCCATAGCTTTTTCAGCACCCTGCTAGCGGTCGTCGCATGGTAACCATCCTTATTTTCTGTCAGCAAGGGAAAACGGCTTGACCATGAACACGATATCAGCGCGATGTTGCATTGCGGGAGGCGGCCCGGCCGGGATGATGCTGGGCCTGCTCTTGGCGCGTGCAGGCGTCGACGTGGTGGTGTTGGAAAAACACGCTGACTTTCTCCGTGATTTCCGGGGCGACACTATCCATCCATCGACGCTGGAGGTCATGCACGAACTGGGGTTGCTGGAGCGATTGCTGACGTTGCCGCATCAGAAAGTATCGCGGATCAACGGCCAGTTCGGCGACCTGGCGTTGACGGTGGCGGATTTCTCGTCTCTCTCGACTCAGTGCCGCTTTGTCGCGTTCATGCCGCAATGGGACTTTTTGAACTTTCTGGCTGAAGAGGCAGCGCGGTATACGACGTTTCAGCTGAGGTGGCAAGCTGACGTGACGGGTCTTATCGAAGAGGCCGGCTCGGTGGCGGGACTTCTGGCGAGTACTCCGGACGGTCCGCTCGAAGTGCGCGCTGACTTAGTAGTGGGAGCCGATGGGAGACATTCGGTCGTTCGTGCGAAGGCCGGTCTCTCGATCGAAGAATTCGGCGTGCCCATGGATGTCTTGTGGTTCCGTCTGTCTCGGAAGCCAAGCGATCTAGGAGATCCCATAGGCCGATTCGACGCAGGTCGGATCTTCATCATGCTGAACAGGGGCGACTATTGGCAGTGTGGCTTCGTGATCCCAAAAGGATCGCGAGACCAACTACAAGAACAAGGGCTGCCGGCATTTCGCGATGCTGTCGCACAACTCGCACCGTTCATGGCCGACCGTGTCGGCGAACTCCTCGACTGGGAGCCCATCAAGCTGCTGACGGTTCAGGTCGACCGGTTGCGCCAGTGGTATCGCCCAGGGCTGCTCTGCATCGGCGATGCGGCGCATGCGATGTCACCGATCGGTGGTGTCGGGATCAACCTGGCCATCCAGGATGCGGTCGCAACGGCGAATCTCTTGGCCGCTCCGCTGCGAGACGGCCAGGTTACGACCGAAGAGTTACGCAGGGTCCAGCAACGACGCGAGTGGCCGACCAGCATGACGCAACGCGTGCAGCTCGCTATTCAGAATCGCGTCATTAGACGTGTTCTCACAGAGAGGGACAAGTTCTCGCCGCCGTTCGCAATCCGGCTGCTGGCGTTGCTTCCATTCCTCCGTCGGGTTCCCGCCCGAATGATCGGATTGGGAGTGAGACCGGAGCATGTGCATGCGACCGCTGTAAAGACCACACACGCACCGGAGGCAGGAACATCACTATAGGTACTTTGTAGCGGTACTGCGGCACGACTTGCGTCCTTTTCAGGGAATCTCCGTCTATAGAGATGAGGGGAGGCATATCGCCTTCCCGTTCACTCGAAAGGAGAATCTCATGAGACCTCATATCTCTCTCGATGTCCGAAACGTGCCAGCCTCGGTTGAGTTCTATCGGAAGGTCTTCGGCGTGGCGCCGCAGAAGCAGACGACGGACTATGCCAAGTTCGATCTGACGGCGCCGGCGCTGAACTTTGCGCTTGTGTCGTCCACCGGTGCGGTGAGGGCAGTAAACCATCTCGGCATTGAAGTCGAATCTGCCGATGACATCGCAAGCTGGAAACAGCGGCTACAGGAACAGGGCATTCTCGAAAAGGTTGAAGAGGATCTCGCCTGCTGCTTTGCGCGACAAGACAAACTTTGGTTTACCGATCCGGATGGCAATCCTTGGGAGGTCTTTACGGTCCATGAGCAGCTGGCTGTTACAGGGACGTTAAAGAACACGGGCTGCTGCGC
>CBDDRH010000037.1:0-20825 GCA_965233025.1 uncultured bacterium | reverse complement strand
ACTGCTTAAAAAGGGTGTCACCGCGAATCCCGAGGTCTGGAACATTCCCTTTCTGCTTGGATACAACCATTATTTTCTACTCGGTGATCCAGCCAAGGGAGCGGAGTACATTATGGAGGCGGCCCGCCGGCCGGACGGCCCTGCCTATCTTCCAGGCCTTGCCACTCGCATGGCGGCGGAGGTAGGGAGTCCTGATACGGCCTTGGCGTTTCTAGAAGCACGTTTGCGGGAGACACCAGATCCAGAGATGCGAGAAGTCTTGGCCTATCGGATGAAAGAAGTTATTATTGAACGGGATCTTCGCTTACTGGAGCGCGCAGTGGAAGCGTATCGGACGCAATATCGGGTATTGCCTGCGGCAGTGATGGCCCTTGCCGCTAAGGGGGTCTTGTCCGATCTTCCACAGGAACCGTTTGGTGGTGAATATCTGGTGAATCCTCACACAGGCTCAGTTTCCAGTTCGACGCATCCTGAAAGGCTTCGCACATTTTTTAAGCGAAACAAGCCTCCTGTCTATCTCTTTCCAAAGGTAGAGCCTGCCTACAGCTTTCCGAGGACATGGGAGTGAGCCATGCTGCCTAATGCCGATCTCGTGGTCCAGACTGAGCAACTCACGAAGATTTTCCGTGTGGGGTTCTGGGGCAAGCGAGTGACCGCAGTGGAAGGCCTCAGTCTCGAAGTCCGGCGTGGGGAAGTGTTCGGTTTTCTCGGCCCGAACGGCGCGGGAAAAACCACGACCCTCAAGATCTTGATGGGGCTTATCTATCCGACCAGTGGGCGCGCACGGTTGTTCGGCCAGGATCTGGGCGATCCGCAGACCAAGGCTAGATTGGGGTTTCTTCCCGAGTCGCCCTACTTTTACGACTATCTCACGAGCCGGGAGTTTCTTGGGTTCTATGGGCATTTGTTCGGGCTGTGGGGCGCTGTTCTGGATAAGCGGGTCGACGAACTCTTGGAACTGGTCGGTATGACGCACGCGAAGGATCTGCAGCTCAGGCAGTTTTCAAAAGGCATGTTGCAACGAGTAGGGGTTGCCCAAGCCTTGATTAATGATCCAGAGTTGGTAGTCCTGGACGAGCCCATGTCCGGACTGGACCCCATAGGGCGGAAAGAGGTTCGCGATCTGATCTTGCGTCTGAAAGAGTCCGGAAAAACGGTCTTGTTCAGTTCCCATATCTTGCATGATGCTGAAGTATTATGCGATCGGGTCGCGATGATCCTGAAGGGGCGCCTTGTAGCCTGTGGTCGGGTGACGGACCTGTTGGATCAAGGGGCGAGTCACCAAGTGGAGCTGGTCGTGGATCGTCTGACCCCCGAAGGGCTGGATCACTTACGTCCGCTCACTGACAAAGTCGTCATGCAAGGGGACTTGATGCTGGTGGTGCTGAAGAGTCAGCAACAGGTCGGAGGTGCATTGGAGATTATCCGCACGGCGAAGGCGAGACTGGTGTCGCTCAATCCTCAGAAGGGGTCTCTGGAAGACCTTTTTATCCGGGAGGTCGAAGGGCATCGGAGCCCATCGGAGAGTCGCACATGAAAATCCTGTCGATCGCGCTCAATACTTTTCGGGAAAATCTGCGGGACAAGCTCCTCTACAATCTGCTGGTCTTTGCCCTGCTCATGATCGGCAGTTCTGTGCTCCTGTCACGATTAACCTTGGGGGAATTCCATCGTCTCATTTTGGATTTAGGGCTAGGGAGCATCAACTTCTTTGGTGTGCTGATTGCCATTTTTGTCGGGATCGGCCTGGTGAGCAAGGAGATCGAGAAGAAGACCATCTACACGATTGTGTCCAAGCCGGTGGCACGATACCAATTTCTGCTCGGAAAGTATCTGGGCCTCACGATCACCTTGTTGGTCAATACAGTGGTTATGGCAATGGGATTGTTGGTGGTGCTCTATGCCCAAGCGGTTCCCGTCGAAGCGATGCTCTTCAAGGCGCTGGCGCTGATTTTCGTCGAGTTCATGGTGATCACCGCGGTTGCCCTGCTGTTTTCCACATTTACCAGCGCTACCTTGAGTGCCATCTTCACGTTGGCGATGTATGTGATCGGGCATCTCACTGCCGACCTGAAAACGTTCGGGGCCAAGATGGACGATCTCAGCCGGGGGATCTTGGACGGGATCTATTATCTCTTGCCCAACCTCGAGCGCTTCAACTTGAAGGGACATGTCGTTCATCACTTGGAAATAAGCGGTTCGGACCTGATGCTGATTGTCGCCTACGGGGCGACGTACACGGCAGTGCTCCTTTTCACGGCCAGCCTTATTTTTCATCGGCGAGATTTCCGCTAGCTCGCCGTTCTGAATCTCCCCTTGCATTATGTTGAGGAGCCAGGTATTGAAGGGAGTAGCAATACTACTCCCTATTCGCCGTTCGACTGTTGAGATTCATACTGGAGAGCAGCATCGATGCATGTACCATTGCTTGATTTGAGAGTTCAGTTCCAGCCCCTCCGTGCGGAGATCATGGCAGAGATACAGACTGTCTGTGATGAGCAGGGATTTGTCTTGGGGCCGCGCGTCGTGGCGTTCGAGGAGTCTGTTGCACGGTACATCGGGTCACGCTACGCGATTGGATGTGCCTCCGGAAGCGATGCGCTGTTACTCTCTCTTATGGCCATGGGAGTGGAGGCTGGGGATGAGGTCATCACCGTTCCATTCACGTTTTTTGCCACGGCGGGTGTGATCTCACGGTTGGGCGTGAAGCCGGTGTTTGTGGATATTCAGCCGGATACATTTAATATCGACCCCAAGCTAATTGAACAAGCGATGACCCCTCGTACGAAAGCCATCATTCCCGTTCACCTCTTCGGGCAATGTGCGGACATGGCTGCGATCAGTGGAATTGCCAAACGGAAAAAGGTTCGCGTTATTGAGGATGCGTGCCAAGCTATTGGGGCGGCGCAGCAGGAGAAGCACGCCGGTGTACTTGGAGATACCGGGTGCTTCAGTTTTTTCCCCAGCAAGAACTTGGGCGGTTTTGGAGATGGCGGGCTCATCACGACTAACGACAAAGCCCTTGCCGACTCCCTGGCCATGCTCCGTGTCCATGGAAGCCAGGTTCGTTATCTCCACGAGGCGATAGGGATCAATAGCCGGCTGGATGCACTCCAGGCTGCCGTGCTCCAAGTCAAGCTGAAGTACCTTGACCAGTGGAACGAAGGCCGACGTCGGAACGCCGAACGATATCAGCAGTTGTTCGCCCGGACGAAGCATGCGGATCGCGTTGCGCTTCCACTGACAGCGCCCGGCAATTTTCACGTCTATAACCAATTCACTGTGCGAGCGCCAAAGCGCGACGCATTGCGCGCCTTCCTCAAAGAGAAGGGGGTCGGCACGGAAGTGTACTATCCGCTCCCGATGCATCTCCAAAACTGCTATCGAGATTTAGGGCATCAGAAGGGGTCCTTCCCTGTGTCAGAGCAGGCGGCCGAAGAGGTGATGTCCATTCCAATCTATGCCGAACTGACGGAGTCGCAGCAGAGCTACGTGGTTGAGATGATCGCAGAGTTCTACAAACGCGACTAACTCTATTCCATCACGTTCCTTGCCTCAGCGACGCTCTCGTTTCCGTCAACGCTCAGCCAATTCCCGCTTTTCGTCGTATTGTGAATACATAGTTCAAAGCTCGGATGAACGTGACGGGTGGCACAGCCACTGCAAGCTGCGAGAGG
This sequence comes from uncultured bacterium, assembly GCA_965233025.1. Taxonomy (GTDB): domain Bacteria; phylum Nitrospirota; class Nitrospiria; order Nitrospirales; family Nitrospiraceae; genus Palsa-1315. The sequence continues at coordinate 17,148 of CBDDRH010000037.1, read as the reverse complement.
CTGCTTTGGTACAACAGAACTTCGATGACCTGCACGTTTGGGCAACAGGAGTATCTAGTTAGGAGAAGGAGGCCATGATGAGGTCGATAACGTGGGGGACTTTAATGGTGCTCTCTTTGACATGGAGCACTGTGGTCGCCGGCAAGGAATTATCGCCCCGTGAGATTTATGAGCAAGCCGCTCCAGGTGTGGTGATGGTGATGGGGCATGCGGATGGCGGTGGGAAGGGGAGCGGCGGAACAGGTTCGATTATTCAGTCTGAGGGGTTGGTCCTCACGAATGCCCATGTGGTGATCGAAGAGCAGACCGGCAAACCCTTTGCCCGTCTGTCTGTGTTTCTTAAACCCGCTCGAGTTACCGGAGAATCGAAGCGCGACTTCTCGCGCATGGTTCGCGCAAAAGTCTTGGCCTATTCACAGCCGTTGGATCTGGCCTTGTTGAAACTTGATGGTGTGACTGAATCCCTGCCTCTCGTTGATCTGGGTGAATCTGGACGGGCGAGGATTGGGGATCGAGTGGTTGCCATTGGTCATCCAGAACAGGGGGGACTGTGGACACTCACGACGGGGGTCATCAGCGCCGAGGTCGATAACTTTAACGGTGTGACAGGCAAGCAAGTGTTTCAGACCGAGACAGGATTAAATCGTGGAAATTCAGGCGGGCCGCTCTTGGATGGAGAAGGTCGGATGATCGGAGTCAACACGGCGATTGCCCGCGTGGCCAAGGATGGCCTTCCAATCACGAGTATCAGTTTCTCTCTCAAGTCGAGTGTCGCCGCACAATGGCTTCGGGAACAAGGAGTCGGTATACGAGGGGCTCCGCTGCCCACAGGACAGGTTCAGCCTATGACGGACCAAGCGCTGACTCCGTCAGTTCAGCCTCAAGCCAAACCATACCAGCCTCCTCCGCCTGATCCGTCGATCAAACCTACAGTGAAGCCTGAGGTGGCTCCTCTGGTTCCGGCTCGTCCATACAATCTCGATCAGCTGATCAGCGATCGAGCGAAGGCAGAAGCAGATCTCGACAGCATGATGTCGGAGATGCGAGGAAAGATGAAGGGGCGATAGAGTCGAAAACGCCGCCCGGTGAAAGGTGCGCCCTTGGCGCTAAGAGGCTGTCTTGGCAGGCTGAGGGCGGGAGGGTGAGAAGAGCGACTTTTTCAGTATCCTATTATGTCGTAATGGCCCCTTCCGAAGCGGACGAAACGTGCCGCGCGTACTTGCCCATCACGCCAGAGGTGTAGCGGGGCAGTGGCAGTTTGACCTTCTTGAGCCGGGCCTTGATCTCTTTCTGCGAGAGTTCCACGTTCAGCGTCCGTTTGGCGATATCAAACACAATCATGTCGCCGTTCTTTACGGCGCCGATCGGGCCACCTTTGACCGCTTCCGGTGCGACATGGCCGGCCATCAGACCATGGGTAGCGCCGGAGAAGCGTCCGTCGGTGAGCAGTGCGACGGAGTCGCCAAGGCCTGCGCCGACGATGGCCGCAGTCACGCCGAGCATTTCTCTCATGCCTGGCCCGCCGGATGGACCCTCATACCGAATGACCACGACATCGCCTGCTTTGATTTGACGTGATTGCACGGCAACAAAGGCATCCTCTTCCCGGTCGTACACTTTTGCCGGGCCCCGGAACTTCATAATCGAGTGTCCGGCCACCTTCACGACGCAGCCATCCGGGGCAAGATTTCCCCGTAAAATCACCAGTCCGCCGGTCTGCTTGATCGGATTCGACAGGGGTCTGAGAACCTGTTGGTTCGATGCTTCCTTGGCGTCCCTGGCCTCTTCCCCAATTGTCCGTCCGGTCACTGTCGGTTGGCCGGCGTGCAAGATGCCGGCATCCAGCAGCCGTTTGGCGACCAACGTGGTTCCCCCGGCCGCGAAGAGGTCCGAGGCGGTAAATCGTCCGCCTGGCTTCAGATCAGCGAGCAACGGCACCTTCCGATTGATCTTGTCGAAGTCGTCGATGCTCAACTTGATGTTGGCTTCACGCGCGATGGCGAGTAAATGCAGCACCGCATTTGTTGAGCCACCGGTGGTTGCGACCGCGGCAATGGCATTTTCAAGCGATTTTCGCGTGATGATTTGGCGGGGTCTGATATCTCGTTTCAGCAGGTCCATGACCATTTTCCCGCACTCGAAGGCCACGTCGTCTTTCCGCTGGTCCATGGCCGGCACCCCGTTCCGTCCCATCGGCGAGATACCGAGGAACTCGAACGCGATCGCCATGGTGTTCGCCGTGAACTGGCCGCCGCAGGCCCCGGGGCCCGGGCAGGCATGGTCTTCGAGATCTTTGAGCTCGGCATTGGTCATCTTGCCTGATGCATGTTTTCCGACTGCTTCGAACACGTCTTGAATGGTCACGTCGTGGCTTTGGAACTGGCCCGGCATGATCGAGCCGCCATAGAGCATCACCGACGGCAGGTTCAGGCGTGCGAGGGCCATCACGGTCCCGGGAATGGTTTTATCGCAGCCTGACAAGGCCACCACTCCGTCAAACAAGTGTCCACGCGCTACGAGTTCGATCGAATCGGCAATCACTTCCCGGCTGATCAACGAAGCCTTCATGCCCTCGGTCCCCATCGAAATGCCATCCGACACCGCAATGGTGTTGTACTCGATGGGAGTGCCGCCTGCCGCTCTGATGCCGGCCTTCACCCGTTCCGACAGTCGGCGCAGGTGGAAGTTGCAGGGCATGACTTCGATCCAGGTGTTGGCCACGCCGATGATCGGACGAGACAAGTCCTCGTCGGTGAATCCAACGGCTTTTAACATCGCGCGGGCTGGGGCCCGATCGGGCCCGACCAGTAAATTGTGGCTATTGAGTTTCAACTCTTTCGGCATGAGGTGACCACGTTCCCTTTCACAGCTTCAAAGGCTTCATCAATCCGGGTTTCCGGACGATCCTGCTTGCCCCGAGGGCTTCGATTCCCCAAACTGTCTTGCCATATTTTCGAGTTCCGCTAGACGGCCACCCCAGGCACGTTCGCTGACGAGGCCGGAACGGCCTGATCGATCGTGACCTCGATGTATGTGACCAGGCGTGTAATCGTGCATCGGCTCAGGCGCTGGAGCCTGGCGCGAATAGCGCTATCGCATGCTTATGATTGCTGGAAGCCGAGGTTGCGCATCATATCACCCTTATGCGGATGGCCTTTCATTGGGCCTCCATGAGGGTTGCCGTAACCCTTGCCGGCATCCTTGTGCTGCTGCATCACTTTATCATGCTCGCTCTTTTCCTTGGCGCGCTGTTCCGGAGTCAACAGGGCGTATACATCCCGACGGGCTTTGACAGAGGTCATGCGTAAGCCGACTTGCAGATCACCGCTCTGTTTTAACTTGGCTTCGATAGCCCCCAGGTCGGACTTTTCATCCTCGGTCAGGGCTTTCAATTCGCGCTCCGCGACCTGAATGTCGGCCTCGGTTTTGATCCGGACTTTGTCCAGGTTGAGTTGCATCTCTTTGAGTTTCGTGACTTGTTCTGCGGTGAGGCCAATGTCCTGTTCGTGCTTGAGCAGATGCCGGATCAGGTGGCCGGTGCTGTTGTGCATCATGCTCGCGCCATGTCCGCCCATTGCGCTATGCCCGCCGCTTCCGTGTCCTTCCTTGCCGTAGTAGCCCGGCTCATTGGCCCAGACTGTAGACATCCCAACGGTCAGCGCAAAAACCGATGCGACGCCCAACCTCACGATGGTTCGTGCTTTTTGCTTCATACCTGCCTCCTTAGGTTGAACCGAATGAAGACGTCTGACTTCGCGATAATGAATGTCTCTGTCATTCCTGCTCGTCGTTGAGTCTATTGAACAGGAATTGCGCCGTGCCTATATCCGGCAACAGCCCCTTCGCGCAAGAACACTTTTCTCCACCAGGGAGTGATGCGCTTAGCGTCTGAGGCTCCGAAAGCCACGATGTTGTAGCTTGCCAGATCGATCAACACAACGCAAGCCAACAACAACTCGATGAGCCGTCTGCGTTTCCTGCAAAATGACAATGGAAATGGTGACAGCCATTACCTGCATTGCCACTCCCGGCGGCGTCATGGCGGAGTGTGTGTGACAAGCGTGAGGAGCGCTGGTCTCTCTTGTTTATTTGGTCTGTCTCGTGTGTTTGGTTGAACCAGACGCACCAAATAGACCAGATGAACCAGATCAACCCTCGCCCGTCTTGCGTGAGTCAGGCGTGTGATCGGCGCCGAGCTTGGGCAAGCAGCTCGGCACGCGGGTCCGGATGCGGGATGGCCCTGAGTTGGTCGTATAGTTTGTGCTCTTCGTCGGTCGATGAAGGCGGCATCACGATCTGGATCGTGAGGAAGAGGTCGCCGTGGCCGCCGGCCGCCGCCGGCAGGCCCTTGCCCTTCAATCGAAGCTTACTATCTGCCCGACTCCCCGGCGGGACCTTTACCCGAACCGGTTCCATCAGTGTGGGGGCCATGACGTCAGCGCCCAAGGCTGCTTCCCAGGGGAAGACCGGGAGGGAGACGTGAATGTCGCTTCCCTGTCGGCGAAAGACATTGTCCGGAGCGATCGTCACGCGCAAATACAAGTCACCGGGTTTGCCGCCATTGGTGCCGGCTTGTCCCTTACCGGCGACGCGAACCCTCGTCCCATCCTGTACTCCGGCAGGGATTCGCACTTCGATCGTATTGGGTTGCAGGGTGGCGCCATGCCCCTGGCAGACTGGACAGGTTCGTCCGCGAAAGACTCCGCTCCCGTGGCAGGTTGAGCAGGGTACGGGCTCTTGCAAGGTCATGCGCTTCGTCACGCCGGCAAAGACCTCGGCCAGCGTCAGTTGCACCTCTGTTTCAAGGTCCTCTCCCTGCAAGGCAAATCCACGAACATTGCCGCCTCGCCCTCGTTCCTTGAACAGATTCTCGAAGATGTCGGAAAAACCTTCCCCGCCAAATGAAGTCTCCGGACCGTTTCCCCCGCGGGCGCCAGCCTGCCGGCGAGCCTGCTCGTAAGCCTCAGCCTGTTCCCAGTTCGTTCCATACTGATCGTATTTCTTCCGTTTGTCCGGATCGCTCAAGACCTCATGCGCCGCGTTCAACTCTTTGAACTTTTTCTCCATCTCGGACTTCTTGGAACCGCTATGGAGATCGGGGTGGACCTGTCGTGCGAGGCGGCGATAGGCCTTCTTGATGTCGTCCGCCGAAGCAGACTTGGGAAGACCGAGAATCTGATAGTAGTCGCGCGCGGTAGTCGCCATAGGTGCAGAGATCGCGTCGAGAGACACACAATCAAGAGTCGTGGGGTCAGCTTACGGGGTCAGAGAAGACTTTTCAAGACAGGAGTGTATGACGGGAGCGTATGGTGGCGGTTTAGAAAGTCCGAAAGGAAACTCCTGACGGGGTCTCTTTCCATTAGCGATAAGCGATTGGCTATCAGCCCTTTGCCGTGCTTGCCCGTGCCATCAACTTGCAGTAGGAACAGACTTCGGCGGTGGTGGGCTGACTGCAGGAGGTGCAGGGATGGAGAACGGCCTGATCTTTCTCCGTCATGGTGGTCGCCATGGGCTGCTTTGCGCGTTGTTTTTCGAGAAAACCCCAGTAGAACGTCTGCTTCGTCCCCGGGGACTCGGTCTCCAGGCGATTCAAGACGTCTTTGTATTGAAGCATCTTGGAGCCTTTGGCCATGGGGCATTCCTCGACAATGTAATCAATCCGGTTCAAGACCGCATAGGCTGCGAGTTCTCGTTCCGAGAGCCGAAAGAGGGGCTTCACCTTCTTGGCGAACCCTTCCACCGAAGCCGGCAACGACGGACCCTGCTTATCCAGATATTCCTCCTGCCAATGGAGCACGTTGCCAAGAAGCCGGGCCGCTTCGTCATCGAGATTGTGGCCGGTGGCCATCACATCGTAGTCCTGTTCAACCGCCACGCGATTGAATTGGTACCGTTTGATCGTGCCGCATGTCGAGCAGGTCGGGCGATGGATGAGTTGAGCCAATTCTTTGATCCCTGCTCCGGCCTCTTGTTCGACCGTATGGAGGTGCAACGTCGCCCCATGTGAAGCAGCAACCGTCTCGGCAAACTTCGTCACCTTGGCATGCGACTGTTCGGAGTAGGCCCCGATGCCAAGGTTCACATAGAGCGCATCGGCGCGATAGCCGAGCTTGAGCAGGATATCCCAGAGCGCCAGACTGTCTTTTCCTCCGGACACCGCCACGAGGATCCGTTCATTCTTTCCGAACATTTTTTCCGACTTGATCGCCCGCGCCACCTGATCGTGGACGAAGCCGTTGAAGCAGACTTTGCAGAAGGCCGCATTGTGGCGCGAGAGACCGATCACTGCCTTGGTTTTACATTTGGTGCAATTCATGGGCTGGTTTCTCTGGTTTGTTTGGTTTGTCTGGTCTATTTGGTTTGGACGAGATCAACCAGATCAACCAAACAAACCAGATGAACGGTCTTCATCCGCCCGAGATCACCGGCCGGATTTCAATCTGATCTCCGTCGTATAGCATTTCGTCTTCGGTGACGAGATCATCACCTTTGATCACCAGGTGCGCTTCGACTGGGAGATTCAACTCGCGCAAGAGGTCTTTGACCTTCTTGGGGCCTTTGACCTCGACGGTTCTGGCTGGATGGCTCAGTTGGACTTGCATGGGAGGATGATAAGGCCGGCGTCGGGAGGATTGCAAGAAAAGGGTCTAGCCGTCGGCAATCAGCGCGGATCTTGAATCATTTCTGCGCGGAGTGCTGATGGCGGAAAATGAGGACGTTATATCGCTGCCTCCCGCAGAAATTTCGCCGACTCTTCCGGCGATACCGGATTGATGTAGAACCCTGTGCCCCATTCAAAACCGGCGACTTGCGTGAGTTTGGGAATAATTTCGATGTGCCAGTGGTAGAAATCACCGGTCTTCTCGTGGAGGGGAGAGCTATGGAGGATAAAGTTGTACGATGGCCGAGCGAGAACCTTGTCCATCCGTCGCAACGCTTCGGAGAGAATCGGCGCGAGAAACTCGAACTGCGTCTTCTGGCTCTCCTCGAAGTAGCCGGCATGGCGTTTGGGGAGAATCCACATTTCGAAGGGAAAGCGCGGGGCATACGGAGTGACGCAGAGGAATTCGGGATTTTCCGCCACGATGCGATCACCGTCAGCGAGGTCCTGCCGGAGAATGTCGCAATAGATGCAGCGTTCTTTCTGCTCATAATGAGCCCGGCACCCATCGATTTCCTCTAACACGTTGGTGGGGATTATCGGCAGGGCGATGAGTTGCGAGTGGCTGTGTTCCAGTGTGGCGCCGGCTGACGCTCCGTGATTCTTGAAGATCAGGATGTATCGGAAACGCACATCTTTCTTCAGATCGAGCATGCGATCGCGATAGGCCCAGAGCACGTCCTCGACTTGTTTTGTCGGCATGTCGGCCAGACTATCTTGGTGCTTCGAAGTCTCAATGATGACTTCATGCGCGCCGATCCCATTCATGCGATCGTAGAGGCCGAGCCCTTGACGGTCGAGCTCGCCTTCGACCTGGAGTGCGGGGAACTTGTTCGGCACGACACGCACAGTCCAGTTCGGGCCGTTGGGCTCAACCGGCTGTGGCCGGTACGCCATGATTTCCTTCGGCGTCAGTCGCTCTTGCCCGGGGCAAAAGGGACAGAGCGTTGCGGCCAAATGCCGGGCTGGTTGCATCGGAATAAAGTCGTGAGGCCGGGCGCTGCGCTCTGTCGAAATAATTACCCATCGTCCGACAATCGGGTCACGACGTAAGTCAGGCATGATTGCTCCGCCATTGCATGAAAAGTTCTGAAAGCTGAGTTCTGAGAGCTGAGTGTCGCAGACAGAATGGAATTTCACAACTCATAACGCAGCACCCAGCACTTCGTTGAATCAGACGCGCCAGAGATTTGATTCAAACTCCGGACCTGGCACGAGGAAGATCACAGGCTTGTGCTGTGGGTAGCGTGCGACTTCCAAGCGATATTCCATCACCAGAATCGTCATGCGGAGTTCCTGCCCCGCTGTGAGCTGTAAGTCCTTGAATGGCATAGCTAGCTCAACAATATTCCGACGACAGATCGATCGAAAGTGTCCGATCTCCTGCCAGGATCCGTTTGCCAGCTTCTGCGAGAGCAGAAATTGATCTATTTCCGACTGCGCAAGTGAAAACGATAGAAGAAACACGTGCACAGGCGTCTGCAGCTGCAGTTCGACCGTGAGCCCTGCCTGGCGCGGCTGCGATTGCTCGTTCGGATCGAGCCGGAGAAACAACTGGTCAAGACTCCAGCCGAACTGGATATCGGTCAATACCCCTTTCGCCTTCCACATCGCGCCGAGCGGCGGCTGAGTCTTGATTCTTCCTGCTCCGCGCCACTCGAAAAAGTCGGTCACGAGTCCGTCGATGGAGGGGTTCAACAACGCGAGAGGTGTGCTCATGAGGTCTGCTTCCGGCATGCTGAGGGGACTACAGATCGGCTGACTCAACAGCTCTGGTGGCGTCAATCCCGCGATCGTCCAGACGTTTTGAAGGTGAGTTCGAAAGAGCCGATCAAACTCCTCTTTGTAGTCGGTATCGAAGTCGTCCCCATACCACCAGAACCAATCACTGCCTTCGGCGGCATAGAGTTCGTCCCAGGCGGCTTGTGCGCGATCTGAGGGGAGCGTGGAAGAGATCTCGGCCAGACGCGATCGTGTCTGATTGACCAGATCCCAGCCTCGATTGTCTTCATGATGGCCAATCCAGATCTTGTAGTCCTGATTGATCCAGGAGCCTGAATGGAGGTGGCTGATCCGGTGTGTAGCGGGCGAGCCTTGGAGCGATTCGGAGATCGTGGCGGTGGTGGCGCGAACGGCATCACTATCGAGTACACCGGTCGAGCAGGCCTTGTAGAGGAGTGAGAGAAACTGTTCGCCTCCTTCGTGGTAGTGCTCCCATGGGTTTTCCCCGTCCAGCACAATCGCGATGGTGACTTGCTCTTGCGGCGTGTCGTAGATGATTTGGCGCAGCCGACGAAGGACATCTTCGGCCGCCATTTCAGAGGTGGTCTTGTGGTAGACGAACCCAAAGGCATCGGAGATCTCCCGATCGCGAAATAGTATCGTGACGTCTTGGTTTTCCGATCCAACCTGGTAAGGCTGATAGAGATCCCGGTGGCGTTGCCAGGGTTGCTGGGCTGCAGCAAGCGAGCGAGCGAGGATGCCTTCGTCGGTTGCCAGCCAGCGCAGTCCGACCTTCGGCAACATCGGAATCAGTTCCGGACAGACGGAGCCTTCCGATGGCCAGAGGCCCACGGGAGCCTGGCCGAACGTAGCCGTATGCAATTCGACGGCGCGTTGCAGCTGTGTCTCCGCATCCTCCGGCGCATGGAATCGCGAGGGGAGCGGGAGGTCAGGTCTGGCGCGATGAGTGAAGTCCGTATCGATGAGGAGCGGCAGGATCGGATGAAAGAAAGGGGTTGTGGAGAGCTCGATTTGCTCCCGTTCCATCAGTCGTCGATAGAGTGGAATGATTTCCTGCACGGCGACGAGTTGGAGGGCCAACACCTCCTGTTTTTCTTCTTCCGTGAAACCGCGATTTTTCGCGCGCAGCGCAGCCAGGCGCGGATAACGACTAACGGTACCGTAGCCGAACCAGGCCAGGTTATGCCATGTCTGCAAGTCCAGTAATTCCTGCGTGGAAAACTGTCGGGAAATCCGTTCCAAATCGCGGCCATAAATATCGATTCCGCGCTTCACGAGCAATTCATGATAGCGTGGGTAGGGGCGCACCATCGTGGCCCAATTGGCGGAGAAAAAATGCCGGATGAGAAAGGCTTTCTCTTCCGGACGGAGATCCACCGCAGGACGCTGCGCATGTTCCAGAAAAAGGTCGCGCACCATCCCTGATCCGACTTCTTGCAGCTGTCGCAGGAGCGAGGGCGTAAAATTAAACGTGGCTTTGATTGAGGGAAACCTCTCCAGCCCATAGGCCATGTCGTAGTAGGCCTTAGTGGCATGGAGACGTACCCAGGGCATGCTGGCAGACCCCGCAACCGGGTCTGTGTAATACGGTTGATGCATGTGCCAGAGAAAACAGATCTTGGCAGTCTTCATGGTCGAATGTTTTAGCAGAAGGCTGAAAAAGTCGCGCGTCCAACCCCGGCGGCTACTTCACCCGCCCGCCCTGAGTCTGCCGGAACAGCCTCTTTTCCCAGGGACGCGCATTTTCCCGGGCTTCGTTCTCGGTTCATCGAAATCCTCAACGTACCGATTGAGACTTTCAGAGGTCGGAAGTACTGGGGGAGCTCTTCCGTTCGCCAAGATCCATCATACGGGCGAACGGTCCCACGGAGTGCGGTCGGTACCTCCTCCGGTTTCGACTCGCCTGCAGCCTTGCTGGACGACCTTTTTGAGCCTTCTGCGCGGTGCGCATTCCCGTTGTTCTAGACGTGCGGGCCAGTAGAAGTCTGGCGTGTTTATATAGTCTTTCCGCAACCTGTTCGGTATAAGTATCGCACAGGGTAGGAGATGGAGCGAGAGGAAATCAATGCGTGACGCAGTTCGACAAGATGCGATGGTTCAGGTGCTCTGGTACTGGGTACCGGTGGCGCTGTATGCCGGATCGATTTTTTTCATGTCCTCCCAGTCGCACCCGGAAGAGCAACTGCCATCGTTCCTACTCGAAGACGTCAGCGACAAAGTCTTGCATGCGGTGGAGTATGCTGTGCTTGGCGCGCTGTGTTACCGGGCCTTTCGTTGGGGTGTAAGCGGATGGGTGGCGTCGCGCGCGCTTCTCTTCGCGATCGTCACGGCGTCGCTGTACGGGGTGACGGATGAAGCGCATCAACTCTTTGTCCCGTTTCGCGAGTCGAGCTGGCAGGATTGGCTGGCCGATACAATTGGCGCAGCCATTGGGGCGTTGAGTTGGCGATTTCTCAGATCAGAATGATGCGCCGTGCGACGGCCGACCGGCCGGGTCTTACGACAACCACAGACCCTTGAAGGCGCCCAACTCCTCCGCCCCTCGCTTAGGGGCGTGATGCAATCGATAAGGGATGATATGATACTGAACCATCGCATCTTTCCAAAAGTGAAGCATCGTTCTGGAAGGTAAGCTGGGCGAGGACACTGCAAGAGACAGCACGCACGAACCAACAAGAGGATTGAACCAACAAGTGGCTTGAGGAGGGAGTTCGAGACGTGTTCAAGAGGTTTCAAGATTGGGGGAGGGGAATTCGGTGAAACATAGAAGAGTGGCATGCGGAGTCGGACTCATTCTTGCCCTACTGACGCCGGTTACTCTGACCATGGCGGCTGAGGTGAAGCTACATATTCCTCCGGTGTTTCAGGAACGCCCTAGCTGGTGTTGGGCCGCCGTTGGAGAGATGGTCTTCAAGTATTATTACGTTCCCGCTGTTCACCTGACAGACTATCAGTGTGGGATCGTGCAAAGTGGAAAGCTTTGCGCAGGGATGCCGAATTGTGTGCCATGCGATCTGCCTGCTGGTGATGAAGCTACCGTTGTCAGCTTGCTTGGACAGTACCCTGTCATGGCCACTCAGGGCAGAACGGCTGGAGATATCGCGCTGTCAGTTCAATCGAAGAGTGGAACCCTGTCCGATGCGGAAGTGAGAGACGAACTGGATCACGGCCGCCCCATTGTCGCTGGCGTGTCGCCGAGTCGGTTCAAGGTCGATGACATTTCACAACATATGGCCCTCATCGTCGGCTATGACGATAGCTCTGGCGATCTGGTGCTCACCGTGAACGACCCGTTTCCCTATGAGGACGACAGATTTATGTGGATAGGAACCCCCTATCCGAGAACGAAAGTATCGGAAGAGGGCAATGGTCAATATGAGATCCGTCTTGAAAAATTTCGTTCAAAGCTCAAGTGGAGCCATACGATTTACCGGATTACCTGCACAGGCCATGGTTGTCCGTCTGACACCCTTCAAGTTGCAAATGTTCCCGCTGTGAAAGACGACCGTGAAGTGACGCAAGCTGTGCTGGCGGCATCCCCCGGAGACTTCACATCATTACGAACAGGACATAAAGCGGTCGATGCCGATACCGGCACCACATGGCGGTCAACCGTGACCTTTCCCGGCGCCAAACAGTGTCTGGTGAGGGACAAAGACGATCATCGCGGAGCGGGGTGGAGTTGCCTCTTCAATTTTGACGACAGATCAGAAGCCGACATAGGGGTCAAGGATATCGTGAATAGATTGCGCAAGAGCCTGCCCTCCGGTTGGATAGGAAAGGATCTTGATGAGGACTCTGACGCTGAGTTGTACACCAGGACAGACAAGTTTTCCGCATCCAAGCCCGGAAACAGTTCCGCTATCAGCGTGTATCTGATCGACACTAAGAAGGATGGGCGGGTCAAAGTGTATCTTTCCGTGGATAATAAGTAGCGTTCTGTGACTGTGACGCGGGACATGCGAGACATGGGGGACAAGTGCGACGGTCCAACGCTCTCCATCTTTCCTCAGAATAGCAGCCAAGGCTGCCCTTTACTCCGTATTTCTCTCCAATTTTCACTATTTCTTCTCAGGGGGTAGCCTGGTCGATCCTCGATCGCGCGCGTCGGACGAGCCCCCTCCACTTCCCTCTAAGGGGAGTGGCCCAGGTTGCCCTTTACTGCACGATCTTCTCACCCACCCGCCCTCGACGCGACGGGACGCGTCGCTTGCCCTAGCGAGCACATTCTTATCGTGCGCGTTCGGCGAGCAAGAAAGGCACCTGGCCGCTCCTTTCCCATCCCTCTCGCGCATTCGTTTCTTTCTTCCAGGGCGGCCTGGTTGATCCTCAATTGCGCGCGTTCAACGAGGGCCTTCTGAGGCCGCGCGTTGCGCGAGCAGGAGGACGACCAGGTTGCCCGTCTTCTTCCTCTGAGTGACAAGGTTTCCCCGCATCAGTATAATGCGCAGCCTATGGCTACCCTCCATCCTGCTGCGCCGAAACAGCCACTGGCCTTGCCGGATCGTACTCTCGTGGCTGCCACAGTCGAAGCCCGGTTTCCCTTTCAGGGACAATTCAAGGCACTCACACCCTTAGCAGGCGATGCGTCCAACCGCCGATATTTCCGCATCGAGTTGACCGGGGGCGCTATCCGCTCGGTGATTCTCATGCAGTTGGCCGAACCGGAGGCATTCAAGCAATCAGAAGAAGCCGTCAGCGGAGTGGCTCATCCGGTTACCGAATTGCCGTTTTTGAACATTCTCTCCCATTTATCCAAAGCCGGGGTCTCCGTTCCGCGACTCTATCACTACGATCAGGCGGCGGGGTTACTCTATCTTGAAGATTTCGGGGACCTGACTCTGTCGGAAGCCTGTCGTAAGGCGAGTGCGGCGGATCAGGAGGCGCGCTATACCCAGGCAGTCGATGCCCTTGTGCATATGCAATCGACTGTGACGGCATCAGCCGATCAGCATTGTCTCGCGTTCCACCGGGGTTTCGATGTGCCGCTCCTCATGTGGGAGTTCGACCATTTCCTGGAGTATGGGATTGTGGCGCGGCAAGGGAAACCGATGTGCGCCGACGATCACCTGCCCATCCGTGGCGAATTCGAGACAATCGCCGAGTTGCTCGCCAGCCAACCGCGCGTGTTCGTCCACCGGGACTATCACTCGCGTAACTTGATGGTCGATGGCGAACGGCTAGGGATCATCGACTTTCAAGACGCCTTGATGGGACCGGCGACATACGATCTCGCCTCGCTGCTGCGCGACGCCTATATCGAACTCAACGAGGCATTGATCGACCGCTTGATCGACCGCTATCTCGATGGGTTGGCGACGCATCGGCAGGTGTGGGCCGACCGAGAGGCCTTCCGCCGCCTGTTCGACTTCACGAGCATCCAGCGCAATCTCAAAGCGGCGGGGCGCTTCGTCTACATCGATCGCGTCAAAGGCAATCCCAATTTTCTCACCGATATTCCGCGTGTGTTGAGCTATGTCAAACGCAATCTCCAGAAGTACCCCGAATTGGACCGTCTCCGGAAGCATCTCGTTCCCTACGTGCCGGAACTGCAGTAGTAATGGGTGAACGCTGAACGATGAATTCTGAATTTCGACTCAGCACTCAGCACTCAAAACTCAGCACTTCGATATGATAGCCATGATCCTCGCAGCGGGCTTGGGAACTCGCCTGAGACCGCTCACAAACACGATTCCGAAGCCGCTCCTTCCCATCGCGGGCACGCCGCTGATTGTATGGAATCTCTTGCTCCTGAAGCGGTACGGGTTCCGCGAAGTCATCATCAATCTGCATCACCTCGGACCGATGATCGAGCAGGCGCTCGGCAATGGCTCGCGGTATGGGTTGCGGATTATCTACTCCCACGAGCCGGCGATCTTGGGCACGGGGGGCGGTATCAAGAGGGCGGAGCCACATTTCTCCGGTGAGTCCGTGTTGGTGCTCAACGGCGATACGCTCGTGGAACTCGATCTCGGTGAGTTGTGCGCGTTTCACCAGCAGCGTGACGCTGTCGCGACGTTGGTTCTACGCAAGGATCCTGAGGCAGAGCGATGGGGTCTTGTAGAAGTGGATTCGAACAACCGCATCGTGCGGATCACCGGGCGCGGACGCACAGATCAGGTGCCGACCCAGCCCCGCATGTTTGCCGGGATTCATGTGCTCCGTCTGCGGCTTCTGCGAGATGTGCCGAAGGGTGTGGCCTCGACCATCATCGACCCCTATGTGGCGGCGATTCAGCGAGGAGAGACGGTGCTCGGATATGACTGTGAGGGGTACTGGTCTGACATCGGGACGCCGGAGCGCTATGCGCAAGCCGAACAGGATGCAACAGCCGGTCGCATTACGCTGGCGACAAGACAGCAGCCTGCTTAGCAGGATGCTGAAAAAGCCTGCCAACACCTGCGGCGCGTGAAGCGCGAGACAGGCGCGACGTGGCCAGATTGGATTCCCCACCTCGTCCCGCCTGCCCCGCCAGTCTCGCGTGTCTCGCTCTGTTTCCCTGTTGTGCCACACGTGGGGACTATCGAAGTCTCTCGCGCTCGCCTAGTTTCCCGCAGCCTGCTAGAGCTGATTCGGCTCCTCTTTCAGCTTCCGTTGCTTGATCAAGCGGGCCAGGTACGTGCGTTGGAGTTTAAGGCGATCGGCCGCTTTAGTCTGATTGCCCTCCGCGTCTTCGATGGCTTGCTCGATGATGTAGCGGCTATGTGCTTCCATCGACTCATGGTACGGGAGGGAAAGATAGTGAAGGCGTTCAGCCGGCGAGGCGCGGCCTATGGCATCCAACGACAGCATGTCCGGCTCGATGGTGTCCGACTGGTTCAAGACGACGGCGCGAGCGACGACGTTGTCCAGTTCACGAATGTTTCCCGGCCAAGGGTATCGTCGCATAGCCTCCATGGTCGCAGGACTGAACATCATGCCTGGACGCTTCGCATCTCTAGCATGCCGATTCAAAAAAAACTTGGCCAGGGCGGGGAGGTCATCGGGCCGCTCGCGAAGCGGAGGTAGGGTCAGGCTGATGACGTTCAAACGAAAAAAGAGATCCTCGCGAAACTCACCGGTTTTCACCGCCTGTCGGAGGTCCTTGTTCGTAGCGGCGATGATCCGAATATTGACTGATACGAGGCGTGTACCGCCGACTCGATGAAATTCCCTGTCCTGGAGCACACGCAAGAGCTTGGCTTGCAGCGGGAGCGACATATCTCCGATCTCGTCCAGGAAGATCGTGCCTCCGTCCGCCATCTCCAGTTTGCCCTTTTGCAGGCGGTCCGCGCCGGTGAAGGCGCCGCGTTCATGCCCGAAGAGTTCGTTCTCGAGCAGCGTTTCCGTGAGGGCGACACAGTTGATGACCACCAGCGGCATGGCCTGACGCGGGCTCCATTGATGGATGGAACGGGCGAAGAGTTCCTTGCCTGTGCCGCTTTCACCGAGCAGTAACACGCCGGCGTCGGACTTGGCGGCGCGTTGGGCCGACTCCATGACCGTACGGATCTTTGCGCTCATGCCCACGATTGAGGCGTAGCGGCTATCGACTTCGGACTTGAGACAGGCCACTTGCCGTTTGAGCGTGTCTCGTTCCAAGGCCTTGCTGATCACAATGAGGAGGTGGTCTTTGTCCAGCGGTTTGGTCAGAAAATCGTAGGCGCCGGTTTTCATCGCCTCGACGGCGGCATCGATTGACGCATGGGCGGTCATGACGATTACGGGGAGATCTTCGGCTGGTCTGATTTTCGGAAGTTGTTTGAGCACCTCAAGGCCGGTTAAACGCGGCATGTCCAGATCGAGCAACATGAGATGCGGAGCTTCCTGCTCGACCAGATCGAGCGCCTGCACTCCATCCTGCGCGATCACGGTTCGATAGTCGGAAGCTCGCAGGCGATCCTCCAGCATTGTGGCAATATCGGGATCGTCGTCGACGATAAGAATTTTGGCTTTCATCAAAACCCCGTGAAGCGTGAAACGTGAAGTGTGAAACGTAGGCCGATGAACAATGCGAGTGCCGTCACCGTATGCCAACCTCTCACGGATTTTCCATGACGTTCACAACCAAACCCGTCAGTGGTTTCGGAAAGAAGTAAGTCGACTTGTGGGGCATGCGTTCGCCGGCTGTTGCGACGGCTTGCACTTCGCTGACTTTTGTCGCATTGAGCAGTAATGCTCCGGTTCCTGTTCCCTTCGCCACCCAATCCAAGGCTTCATGATCATCCTTGGTATAGAGGATGGCCTCTTGTTCCTCTTGCGAGGGACAGAGTGTCGTGACGACGAGTTGTTGCAGCAGCGACACATCGAGCTTGGCACGCGGAGAGGCTTGTGCGGGTGGGCGATGGGCCGGTTTCAGGCTCAGTGTGACGTAGCGGCTGTCTCCCTTCAACGCCAGTCCGAATACTGGCAGGGTTTGTCCAGTCGTCCGCATCGCCTCAATAAATTTTTCGCGCGTGGCGGCCTGCGTGGCTGCTGTGAACGGATATTCTCGCAGCTCGAACGTGGAGCCCAACAATGATTGCACACGCTCATAAGCAGGCAGGACTGTGGTCGTGACCCGGTGCGTTGGGAGTACGGTTAAGCCCGGGTCTTCGAGGGCGGTCAAGAGCATCAACACACCGTCATACGGGTGCTGGCCGGCCGGCGACCCGGCTTGCTGCCGGCGGAGCTTTTGATAGTTCAACGCGGTCTCATAGCGATGGTGGCCGTCTGCGATAAACAGCGGTTTATTGCCGAAAGCCTTGACCGCCTGGTCCAGCACG
>CBDDRH010000036.1:0-6521 GCA_965233025.1 uncultured bacterium | reverse complement strand
CCAGAACTGGAATATCGCATTTCGGCAGATTCCTTTAAGCAGCCGGTACTGTAAGGTCGTGCATGCAGATGACTGGTTATTCCCTGAATGTGTTATGAGAATGGTCGAACTGGCAGAGGCCCATCCGACTGTCGCCATCGTCGGCGCCTATGCGCTGCGCAATGATCATGTGGCTTGGGACGGGTTGCCTTATCCGAGCACCGTATTCCCCGGTCGAGAAATCTGCCGCAATAGCTTCCTGGGCGGGCCATATGTTTTCGGATCTCCGACATCGTTGTTGATTCGTTCCGATGAGGCGAGGAAGCGTCCCGAGTTTTACAGCAACACCAATCTGCATTGCGATATAGAAGTCTGTCTCGATATTCTCGCAGATCGTGATTTCGGGTTTGTGCATCAGGTGTTGACATTCACGCGGGAACATTCCGAGGCGCAAAGCGCGTTTAGCCGCCGCTTTGGCACCGACTACCTTGCGACGCTTGAACACTTGACCAAGTATGGGCGGACCTATTTGAGCGAAAGGGAATTTGAAGGATGCCTCACACAATGCTGGGAGCGTTATTACGCGTTCCTGGGCGCGAAGGTGTTCCAGACTACAGAGAAGGGATTTTGGAAGTTCCAACGAAACAAGCTGGAGAAGCTGGGGTATTCTCTGAGCCACCTAAAAGTTGCCAAGCCGGTCCTAGTCGAATTGCTTGACCTTGCGTTAAATCCGATGAAAACAACCATGCGAGTCGCGAGAAAGATTGCTCATCTTCCAGGGCACACGACAAGATCAGTCGAGCAAACCGATTCACGCGGAAAAGATTCGAGCGCCCTGCCGCGCAACTTTCAGCAACACTCGAATCGGGAAGCCCTAAAATGATGGGGGAAGCTAATGCCGGCAGGTGAGGCTCTCGATGCGAAGAATTCGTTGATGATGGACCACTACGTTGCAAACAAATTACGAGGCACGTGGATTCACGTGGCTTTTAGTAAACTACGAAGCCTGAAGCAGCGTGCGATGCGTCGATCCGAAGGCGAGAACATATTGTTGCAAAGGTATCTTCGTGTGCATGGAAAACATCTCAATGTGACGAATCCACAGAACTTCACGGAGAAGCTGTTCAACAGAATGATTTCCTTGAATCGAAGGCCCCACCCTAAATTTACACAGCTCGCGGATAAGTATGCGGCGAGGGCATACGTCAGCACCAAGATAGGAGAGCAGTATTTAATCAAGCTCTTCTGGCACGGAAAAGACCCTAGCGCCATTCCGTTCGATACGTTGCCGGCAGAGTATGTGATCAAGACAAATCACGGCAGCGGACAAATTATTGTGGTCAAAGGAGAGGCAGATCGAACCGATATAATGAGTAAATTGCCGGTCTGGCTGAAAACCAATTACTATTGGTCGTGCCGAGAATATCAGTACTATCACATCGAACCCAGGATAATGATTGAAGAGTATCTAAGGAACCAGGACGGTAGCGGACCTCTGGACTATAGATTCTGGTGTTTTAAGGGCGTTCCAGAGGTTATTCAGGTCGACAATCGCGCTCATGACATAAACCCTTTTTTTGACACTGAGTGGAATCAACTTGATCTGTATTACAGAGAGGGTGTATCTCGGCCTGCTATCGCCAAGCCAAGTAACTTTGAGCAAATGATGTTAATAGCATCACAGCTGTCGGCAGATTTTGACTTCGTACGCGTGGATTTATACAACATCGATGGAAAAATTTATTTTGGAGAGTTCACCTTCACGCCTACGGCGGGTGAGTTAAAGTTGCGACCGGAAAGTTGGGACGTGAAGCTAGGGGAGAAATGGGGGGGGCTGACGCTGCCCGAACATGATTCTTGTTTGTGAAATAATGTTCGACAAGGGCGCCCACGTACCGGTCAATGCCGGACTTTTGGCGACGGTGCGAGCGGCGTTTCCAAAGGAAGATGTGTCTTTTTTTGGAGCGGCGGCGCATATCGAGGAACTCAAGAAGCACATGGGGCAGCCATTAGCCGGTTCAATTCTTTGGAATGAAATTCTCCATATCCCTCCAAGGACACGCTACTCTCAGCGGTTCTTCCCAGAATTAAGGCTCATTCGGCGTCTGTTCGGGATACTCCGTCAAGACCCGGCGTCCCGTCTGGTATTTACGTCTGCCTTTCCATCAACTGTGCTGGCATTGAAAGTTGCGCGATGTTTCCGGTCGAAGACCCCGCCGGTACAGATGGTCCTCCATGAGCTGAGCGGAGTCGTCGGGAGGCGGTACAGGCATCCCATTCACAGGTTTCAGGACATGAAGTCGGCCCTGACCCTCTTAGGGAACAACGACATCCAGTACGTCGTTCTGGAAGAGTCCATACGCGACACGGTTGTAAAGCACCTTCCTCTCCTGTCGGGTAAGCTCAAAGCCCTCGACCACCCTATTTCTCCCACTGAAGGCGCATCCCAAACTGTCGACTTCAGCGAGCCTATCCGCTTCGGATTTCTGGGAGTCGCCATTGAGATCAAGGGTTTCCCGCTCTTTGTGAAGATTGCAAAAGAAGTCACGGCAAAATACGAGCGACGCGCTGAATTCCACCTTATCGGTCGATGTCCGACAGATGGGAAACCAGTGAATGGTACAGAGGCTCTCGCAACCAAACCGGTTGACGCACTGATGAGCCGAGCCGACTTTATCCGGTGCATCTCGTCGCTTCACTTTGTCGTTCTGCCTCATGAGACGACGCGCTATACATTATCCGCCAGTGGGGTCCTGCTCGATGCCGTCGCGTGGGAAAAACCGGTGATCGCCAGGAAAATACCGATATTTGAGGCACTATTCGAGAAATATGGTGATATCGGCTATCTGTTCAGTGATGACACGGAATTAAGAACGATTGTCGAGCAGATACTGCAAGCCAGCGACAAATCACGGTACCGTCGCCAGGTGCTTAATCTTCGTAGTCTGCGAAAGTCCAGGGCCCCTGAATCGCTGGCAACAGCCTATAGAGAATTGTGCCGAGCGAATACATAATCTCACCCGTCCGCGCAGGAAACCACAACAGTCCGCGAACGATATTTTCATGAATCCTAAATCAGTGCTGATGATTGCCTATTTCTTTCCCCCGGAGGGTAATGCTGCGGTCTATCGACCGCTACGCTTCCTTAAGGAGTTGGTCAGGAAGGGATGGCGTGCGACAGTGATCTGCTGTCAACCCTATCAGTACGAGCGACACGATCCAAAGCTGCTCAGTCAGGTGCCGCGAGACACGGAGATCGTTCAAGTCAAAGGTCGGGATCCCTGGCGTGCGTTTCAAACCTGGCGCGGAGTGCGTGTTGAGCACAAAATTGCCGGCTCGTCTCCAGAGGAAGCGCGACAGGTTGTGGCGGGTCATCATGCCCCGTGGCGGTCAAAGCTTCGTGAAGCGGTCAGAATAGCAGAGGCCTGGGTGTACCGGCCTGATAATGCGATGCCGTGGATACGGCCTGCGATCCGAGAGACGTTGGCCGTTTGTCATCGAAGTCGTCCCGATGTCATATGGGCAACGATCGGGCCGCTTTCTTCAGGTGTGGTCGCGTACCACATTTCCGTGACCTCAGGGGTTCCGTATGTACTCGACTTCCGGGACCCCTGGGGATTGGAATATTACGCCGAAGAGGTGAGGCGTCCCAACTGGGCAAGAAAAGTTGATCGGCGGATCATGTCCCGCATGTTCGAGAGGGCGCAGGCGGTGGTGTTCATGTTCGAGTCCATCGCAGAATGTTATGTTCGGGCATTCCCTGGAGCCTTGGACAGAAAAAAAATCCACATCATCCCAAACGGTTTCGAAGAAGTGGTCGAAACCTTTGTTCATGGACCGGGCACTCGCTGCAAGGTCTTGTATGCCGGCAACTTGAGCAGTTACCGATACGACACCCTGCTGGAAGGTCTCGTTCGGCTCAAACGTAAAGACCCTGAGCGTGCCAAGCAACTACAACTACTATTCGTCGGCGATAATCTCCGGGAATTGGCGGATCGAGTTGAGAACTTAGACATTCCGGATCTGGTCGAAATTGCCCCGCCCGTCTCGCATGCTGAAATTCGCCGCTTTCAACAAGAAGCCCATGCGCTTCTGGTGTTGGGCAGGACTCCTGATAGGAAGGGGCATGAACTTGTCGCTGGCGCAAAACTGTTCGGCTACCTTCAAGCTGGACGGCCGATCATCGGGGTCGTACCAGATGACGAAACGCGCCGGATCCTCGGCCGGATCGGAGTCTCGACGATGGCCGATGCCGACTCACCGGCTGAAGTCATGGCCGTATTCGAGAAGGTGCTCCATGCCTGGTCGAATAAGACACTCGAGAGTCTCGTTCCGAATCGTGAAGCCTGCGAGGCCTTTTCATCCAATCGGCAAATTTCAACTCTCGTTGCCGCTCTCGACGGTGTGCCTCCTCAGAAGATATCGACAGCGGAGTCCACTCTCCTAACTTCACGGTTACATTCCGAGCTTGTACCATGAAAATCGTGCATGTCAACGACATCGTGTACGGCTATGCGATTGAAGACCCCTCAGCGAACGGTGGGGCAGAGCGTTACGGATGGCAGCTGACCCGCGCGTTAGCAAAAGCGGGCTGGTCCGTTACAATAGGGGTTCGATATGCATTGCAAGAGGGAGAGGAACGCAAAATTGATGGGGTGCGATTTCTCGGCCTCAGCCGCCGGATGCATTTCCTGTCGGATTGGTATGGATTTCTGAAAAGCGAGCGGCCCGACTGGTGTTTCTGGCAGTGTGCCGATCATATGTGGGGGCCGGCCGCAGAAATTGCGCAAAGGCTTGGAGTTCGTACGGCCTTTTCGGTGATGCACGATCTGGACGTCCAGCCTCGGCGATCACTGACGCGACGAAAGAATTGGTGGCCTCTCTATCAGTGGGGACTACGCCGGTCGGATATCATATTCGTGCAGCACGAAGGTCAACGCGCATACCTGCCTCCAAGCTGGCAAGCCAGGACGCACTTGCTGCCGGGGATCGTCCCCCTGCCGGTCACGTACCGGCCTCATCCGGAGCGAAACGGAACAGTAGCCTGGGTGGCGGTGATCAGGCCTCCCAAACGGCCTGATCTTCTGATAGAGATCGCGCGGCGCTTGCCGGAGGTTCACTTCGTCGTGTGTGGCGCACCACAGTACTCGTTGTGGGAGCCAGGGAAGATTGAAAGCATAATCGGGCAATTACGATCTCTGCCGAACGTCGACTACCGTGGCCATGTCGCTCCCGAGCAGACGGTGAAAGTCATCGGAGATGCAAGCCTGCTGCTTTCGACGTCGGACGGGGAAGGATTTCCCAGCGTCTTCTTGGAGGCCTGGGCGGCCGGAACGCCGGTTGTGAGCCTACAGATCGATCCCGACCACAAAATTCGAAAGGGAGAGTTGGGAGTGGTGTCTGATACGGTCGATGGCGCAGTGGATGCGGTGCGCCAACTTGTGACGGTCACGAAGCGGCGTGAAGACATGGGGATGAGAGCCCGGCGTCATGTCGAGGAAGTCCATAGTTCCGTTTCAGCGGTTCGAGAATTTGAGGCCGCTGTAGCCAGCGTATCCACTTAGCGGTACGTGGGAGGATGTATATGCCGAATGCAGTCAATCGAAACAGGAATGTAGTGGCCAGACGTTGTAAAACCCTCTGTACGACGGCAGCGACGTTTTCCGCCTCCTGCTTCCGCTACTCACTGAGCCTCCTCGACAGCGGGGAAAGCGACTCTGCCTCACAACATTCCCTCTCTCAGATCATGATTGTTTCTCCAAGACTGCGCCGTCTCCACGGCATGATCTCGCCAAGCGAGCGAGCCTATTTGTATTGGTATGGCAAGCACATCTTTAGCGGCAAGGGAGACATCGTCGATCTCGGATGCTGGCTGGGCAGTACGACCATTTCGCTCGCGATGGGGCTCGAGCACAATAAACGGGTGATGCCCAATCGGTTCATCCACAGTTATGATGAGTTCGTGTGGCGTCCTTACATGGACAGCGGGGCAAAAGGAACGGATCTTGAGGGGAAGTACAAGGCCGGAGATTCATTTCTGGACGAATTTGAGCGCCGGACCTATCCGTGGAGACATTGCATCAAGGCATGTCCAGGCGATCTTGCGAAGGTGGGTTGGCACGGTGGCACAATCGAGTTTCTTCTGATCGATGCCATGAAATCCTGGGATGCGGCAAGTGGAGTAGTGCGGGAGTTTTTCCCGGCTCTCATACCCGGGGTCAGTATCATCTTGCATCAAGACTTCGCACATTGGTTTACGGCCTGGTTGCATCCCATCCACTATCGATTGAGGGAATATTTCGAGCCATTGTATGACGTTCCCACCTCGGGAAGTATGGTGTTTCGGCTGATCCGGCCTCTTCCTCCGGAATTGTTGAGCCAGGAGTGGTCGCCGAAGCACTCCTTATACCTATCGGGCCAGGAACTACCTGGAAGATCTGTTCGGAGAGAATGGTCGATGAAATTTCTTCAGTCCATCGGCGCAGCCGTATTGAGCACCATCGAGCGCCTCGGACGCGCTGCGCTCTTCTTCTTCGATATCC
>CBDDRH010000035.1:0-17585 GCA_965233025.1 uncultured bacterium | reverse complement strand
TCGGTCGATTTGTGACAGCAGCCAGCACGGCCACTGACCACGACGCGCATTTGCTTCCCCACGACTTCGGATAAGGCACGTGAAACCCCTCGTGCTCGTTCCATCGCCAGCGCCTCATTCATCGTCACGGATCCGGTTGGATCAGTGAACCCTTCAAGATGGAAATACGAGACAGGGATTCCATGAAATCGGGCAAGTTTGGCGCGTTCAGACTCAGTCATCACGTTCGACCCCAGAGCAAACTGAATCACCTCACGCACAACCTCGCTGCCATTTTCACAAGTTCGCATCGATGGACCCTGTCCACCGCCCATAGGAGCCAGGGGTTCCTGGACAGGACCGGGGAGGGCAGGAGCCACAACGGCGATACCCGCGGCAGGGATACTTTGTCCTGGCGGAACAAAACGAGGCAGCCCCTGAAGAACGCCCATCACGACCGTCTTAATTGGAGCCAATTCTTGTTTCTTCGCAGCCTCACCTCGTGGTTGTGGCTGAGGACTCAACACAGGGTGATCGACACAGGTACGCGGTTCCGTAATCAGCCACTGGGGCTGCTTTTCGACCGTGACCACCGTCGCCTTCGCTTCATACTGTTGCCCGCACACATTGATCCGATCAGCCAAGTCACTCCTGGTGGGAGCGAGACAAGAAGTCAGAGAGAGTACCGCACACACTCCTGCAACCATCCCAATACCCTGTCTAACGGAATAGCGGGAACTCATTGTCGACATAGTCCCTCTCAGCACCCCCTGAGCCGATGATCGCTCTGATGATTCTGCCGAATAACAGCAGCGCTTATAGTCACACTGAAGTTATACGGATTGGGGCCTACGACAACGGGAACATAGAAAGCAGAAAACTAAAGAGCGCGGTGCATGACCGATGGAGCAGGGATGTGAGAAGGAGATGGCAACTCGCGAAACAGTCCGCTGTGACGATGAAGAGACTCAGGGTTCTTTACTGCAACATGAAAGGCCTTAGTGAGCCTATAGAGACAAACCGTTCCTTCGCCCTGGTAATCGCAGCGTATAACACCTCCCGTCGCAGCATCGGAAGCTGTATCAGACATGACGTTCACCATGTAAAGGTCAGACCCGCCATTCCACGGACAATGGCCTGACCTGTCGTTCCCAGAAAGTCTCGATTCACCCCCAAGCTAAGCTGCCACTTCTTGTCCAGAGCCACCAGGTAACCCAGTTCGGGAGCGACGATCATCGAATCTGTTTTGAGGGGATCCTGCATGACGAGGACATTAAGAACGACAGCTGAAGACTCATCGAGAGCTTTGACGGCCCCCAGATTGACGCCAAAGAGGCTCGTTCTAGCAGGAATCCATTGACCAGGTTGAAATGAAGGAACGACTTCATACCAAACATTCCCGCTAATCCACCAGTTGTGGCGTACATTCCAGGAGGTCACAAGAGTGCCTCTCAAAGTGGGGTTCTTTCGATCACCCTGAAAAGGAATAGAGCTCGACACTCGAATCGCGGTACTCGGTTTCCAATCTCCTGGCTCTGGTTGTTTGTAAAAGCGAACCATTGTTCCTAAGCTAAAGGAGCGCGGATCCTCAACCGTCGCAGGATTCAAAGACCCTCGCAATGATGTTCCACCTGCCGTGAACTCAATATCTTCCGCCACACCCAGGCGGATATCATGCGTGGCCCGTAATCGTCCTACTTCGGTACCAACTGCGTTCTCCGTGAGGTCGGTCCGAAGAGCCGATTGCACGGCAAACGTTCCCCTTGGAACCGGATACGCGTCATCCAGACTCGTCCCATAGCCTGAATTCAAATTCACAATAGATAAACTCCATGCCGGAGAAGGGACACTCGCTGTAGTCAGCAACACGGCAAACAGCACAACAACAGACAATGTCTGTTTCATCAAACCCTCAGTCGGAAATGATAAAAGAGAATCGATCTATTGAGGTAATACGGACGAACCGAGGAAGGCGAACAGTGGAGTACTACAAATCCGTTACTTCAGGACGAGTATGGGCACATCACGCTGAGGGTCAATCACCTCACACCGCAGCGACCAGGAGGCCGGAAGGATCATCACACGCACACGAGGGAGTCACGGTCTGAGGACGCCGCTTTCCACATCACATTCACCGGGCAGCGATCATTCAGCAAGACCCGTGATCGCTCCAATAAGTGCCAGAGCGCGTGCTCAATTCCCGGCACATCACGAGTGAGCAGATCGCCGGGCACATATTCCACTTCCACGGTCACCAAATTATTGTTGGCATACGCCTGCGAGCTTGGCGCGGCTGCAACAGGATCTCCTTTTCTACATCTTTCAGCCATGCCTTAAACCCGTGTTTGAATACCGTTGTTGTCCCGATTCTCCACAGGCCACGCCAACCTGATTCTTGCCTGACGGTAGTTGCCCTGGCAATTCCAGGACGGGCGGCTGACTAAACAGCTCCACGGTCGGAGGTGGGTCCGCTTGTTTCACATGAGACGGAACCTGCTTCCAACGCGCCGGCTTCAATCGACGACGGAGCCCCATTATCCGCTGTAACGCGGCTAACCTACCGAACCTGGAGACCATAGAGTTTCCGTTCCATCAACGCGATCAAGATTTCATTGGCATGACAACCGTGCACCACACTATGCCGCTCAAGTTCCTGGCTTAATCGATAGAACCACACATAGGCATTCTCAGGCTTCAGGGCCAAGAGCCAGTCGGAAACACCTTCAAACCAGGCAGAGTTCAACGTCTGAAGGGGGTTCTCTCGCAGGGTCGCCACAAATTCGTCCAGGACCACTTCAATTGCTCCACGCGATTCATACACCTCGTCCGACATATCTCTTCCTCCTTGATACACCAAACAATATGTCTGGCAGTGACCGACAGTTCTCCAAACTCCCGAGAAACAAAGACACGAATCTTCCGTTTCACCATGACCCATTGGCAGTTGTTCGGAACGTCGACCTAATCATCGTGACATATCCGGCTATCGTCACGTCCCCTGTCATGGCGTAATCCCCTTTTTCTTCCCATGATTTGCAACATTCATCACCCGAGGAAATGAATCTTGCAATTGACAGAACATCGATCCCTCCCAGAACACCCTTAGGCCCCTCCAGCTCAATCCTGGCCGCGCCACTCCATCTCTGTCGTGGCCTTTCCCAACCATTTTCACCAAGGACGCACCAATGCTTGCTGAACTGATCCATCCCATTGCCGCAATGGGCTACGAAGAGTGGCCCTATCGACCACGTCCTTCCAACGCCGGGCCAGAGATCTGCATCAGGAAGCTTTCGTACCAAGCCAATGAGATCGCCGGCAAGGATCCCCATGGACGATTCCTTGTCGTGTTGGACGATGGGACTTGGCATGAAGAACTCGTGCTGAACTGGATCGAGAAAACCGTCTTTCAATTGCATAGCCGCCAACTGCGCGTCACCTGTGGCACGACGACCTGGAATGGTCGGTCTTATGACATCAACGGTGCGATCGATGGCATCGTGACCGATCTGCTCGGTGTCGACCGTCTGCTCGAACTCAAGGGTCATGAACACTTCACTTTTACCCGGTTCTCCAACGGCGACTATCCCATCAACCATTTCACTCAATGCGCGATGTACGTAACCGGGGTACAACGGATCAACCCGGAAATCAATGAGTGCCTCCTCCTCATTAAGAACAAGAATCAAAGCGCCTTTCTTGAATTCCGCCTGCGGTACGACACCGACGCCGACCGGTTAACCGTCGTAGAGACCATCCATTCCAACGGCGAGCACACATTTCCCAACCAGGAGTTCATCGGTCTGTACAAGCAGGCCATGACCAAATTCGACCAGATCGAAACACACCGAGAATTTGGAACGCTCCCTACCCGACCATTCGAGAATGACGATTCCTACCACTGCCGCTACTGTCCATACCGGACGCAGTGCTGGGAGGGGTTTGTCCGTCAACCCCTGACTGGAATTGCGGAATTACGCACGGAGCTGATTCCGACGATCGAGGAATATCTGAAATTGGAGGCTGAGCTGAAACCTAAAAACAAGCGGTTCAAAGAGATCAAACAATTATTGAAACTGGAACTCACGAGCCAACATATCCAACGAGCACAGGGTCAAGGCTATGTCCTCGCCATCAATGAATCAACAGAAGAACGGCTTGACCAAAGCCTGCTGCCGACCGATCTCGTCGAACGATCGAAGACAATCCGGAAAAAGGAAGAATTAGAGGTGTACCGCTTCCACCAAAAAGCTCAGAAACGCAAACAGAGCAAACAAACCGAATCCCTGGCTAGCTAACATTCATTCCCTCACGGAAGGAGATCACCATGGGCGAAGCACTCAAGATCCAAGACGCACGAATCAGCACATTCATCCCGTTCCACAGAATCAAAGGGCTCTCGGATCGGCGCCGGGTGCCTGTCATCGGACGCATCAAACTCGGGGTGAGGGTAAATGGGAAAGACGGCCTCTACCCCAAGGAGACGCCCTATTTCGTCGTGCCCTCGGAAGTCGAACACGTCTATGGCCCCAAGCCAACAGAACTGGACATCATTTTCGTTTCCGATGAAGAAACGAAAATGTTTCCACAGGCCCTCAAATTGTACGGAGAGAACCGGTTGCTGAAATGCATCGGCAACGGGGAACAAGCCTCGCGGTTAAACGAGCGATTCAAATGGGAACCGCAGGCTTGTACATGCGAATTCTTTGATCAGCGGAAATGCCGGGCGCGTGCCAACCTCATGGTTATGCTACCCAAGGTAGGATCCGGGGGACTGTACCAAATCGACACGGGCAATCAGGACAGTATCCCGAATATCAACAGTTACCTCGAATTCCTCTACATGACATTCGGGCGCATCGCGAATATCCCGCTCAAGCTCCGCCGTGTTCCTCTCACGCGGCGCCGAGAAAACCGATCCGAAACGCACTACCCATTGGTCCTTCGATATGAGGGCACACTGGAAGAAAGCAGGCAATTGAAGCAGGAAACCGCCACCGTTCTCAAGAAACTGAAATCCATCGAGATCCAGGACCCCTTGGACATCAATCCCGCAGCGGATACAGATGCCAAGATTGTGGCGGAAGAGGACTTGCCTGAAGTCATGACACTGTCCTCAACTCAAGCCACAAACACCACGACCACCGCGCAGGAAGCTCAGCAGACAGAAAGTGAATTGGTACAGCCAACTCCATCCACGACCGGAAACTCGCCAGCCGATACTACTTCCTTGAAAGCAGCTCACTCCACACTACAAGGGAATGCAATGGAAGGGCTTGAACCTAAAGAACCCAAAACCATGTCCCAGGCGCAGTTCGATTTCCTGTGTCGACTCGCTGGGTCCATGAAGATCCCGCAAGACCAAGTGACAGAACACACGCAAGGCTACACGATCAAACAAGCATCACACCTGATCAATCAACTTCAGGCTGGGGATTTCTCTGCCTTCGACATTGTGAAAGAAGAAGAGATCGTACTTCCAGCAGCAGTCAATTCAACAACGCCCCTTCCTACCCCGCCACCTGAAGGGGCAGAATTTTAGCGACAATCCACGATCAATGGAACTGATCTGGTCAGGCCATTTTGCACTGCCTTGACCAGATCAAAAATACCGATTCACGAAAACAAGAATACCGTGGGCATCTATTTGCCACTCATTCTGGTTTCTCTTCGAGGAGGCGTCTTAGGCGGAATTGTCTTCGGCCGTATCTATCAAATGTAGCGGATCATCCATCCCCCCTCCCATCCTTCCCCCAGATCAGTATCCACTGTTTTCCGTTCCATAAAAGGAGCCATGCAGACCACCGTCTCCAGCCCAAATCATCCGACCATCAGTCACAGCACCTCACTGCGCATTCAGTTGCGCAACACCATGCTGCACGGGGTAGCAGAAATAATGACAATCAGACAACGGCTTTGATGCAGTCGCTGCCTCTTTGCGTGCCACGGGTGGGCTGCCCCAGGAAGGGCCACCGACGCTTGGGGTTCCCGGCATCCGAGATCCATTGTTCCCCTGCACGACGTATAGCCCACGGCTATTACAAGAAGGCGAATAAGCAAGCTGTTTCACAGATGACCATTATCTCTGTCACACTTGTTGTTAGAATCAAATCCACTCTGAGCTGAAGAACACAATGCTTTCGTATGGTCGCCCACACTCAAATCAGGATTCATGAGAAGGGAGAAGGAAGGGTTAGCCTGCCACGACTGGAGACGTAGATTTCTGAGAGAGCTTTTCCATCGCAACACGAAACTGCTCAATTTCCTGTTTCGTCTCGGGCTTCAACTGAACCAACATTTCCAACAGACTAATACAGCCAGGATACTGAGCAAATAAACGACCCGCGCGTTCCGAAACGTAGTCCGCCATAAGCAAATACTCCTCAACCGACTGACCAAGCTGGCTCGCAAGCCCCGCCACTTCCAGCGCCGACAAGCGACCTACTCCGGATAACACCAGCTCTAATCGCTCTCCCACCCCAAGACGCACGCCTATTTCCTGAAGAGAGCCACGCCCCGACGCAGCCACATCGGCCAGTACCCGCGTCCGGAAACGTTCTGACATCGGGAGCAAGACTTGCTCAGAGACAAAAGGACGGATCTCAATAGGAACCACCTCGCGCGAACGTGCGAGGAGCAGGCGTTGTACCAAGACCTGTTCTTCCTCTTTGTTGCGCGCGCAGACTTCAGCAATTTTCCGAATCAGTTCCGCACTGGGCAAGAGCCCCTTCTCGGTCTTGCCCCGCTTGCCGCCAACCCCGGTACCAGACCGAGACAGGGCAACTTCTCGTTCGATTTGAATAATGTGGCTGTGGGCACATCCCAGACGAGCAGCCAGTTGACGGTGTGTAAGATGAGCCCGCTCACGGGCTTGCTTCACTAAGAAGTGAATCGTAGGTTCCGCCATTTCACTCACCACCCTCTCACGAGAATTCCTGACCACTCATAGGATTGTGACCAGCTATAGGTAACAATATTGTTATGGGTGCGTATACCATTTTCCGTCAGGACTAGTTTAGAGCCTAACCATCCTAGTCATATCCCTAATCAATTGATGTTATTCTTATAATTTACTTCCATTTCCCTGTCAATCAGAAAAAACATTTCGCCTTATCCGGTAATGACTAGTTAGTTGTTTACTTTTTATTAACAGCGTTGTTACCCTGCATAGGTAACAGCATTGTTACCCTATCGAAGGCCCGTCGCCGACAGTTACTAAGGAGATGACATGGCGAGAAAGCGCGCGCCCCAGCAAATCATCGAAGCCATCCAACAGGAGATCCAACTCACACTCCGCGAGTTTGCACAAGCACTTCGTGTCAACGAAGTCTGGTTTCGTACACTCATCACGACCGATCAACTTCCTTCCGTTCCACCCTTGACGACACTCTTCACGCTCTGCCTTCAGCAAGCCCCCAAACGCCAACGCCCTCATCGAGAACTCGTCTCACGCGAACTTCTCGCGGCTTGCGCTCACAGCTACGTGCACAAACATCTCGAACGGAGTCGCTCTCGCTCACTCTCGTTGTTCAGTGAACGGATGCTCCCTTTATTAATGTCGTAGTCAGTCCGTCAAGAAGGAGGATTTGGTTATGGGTCTCCATGCATCAGTTGCCACACCGGCTCCCCACCGCATTCCCGCCGATCCAGAACTCTCTGAGTCGTTCATCCTCGAATTGTACGAAGACAACAAAAAGCTGATTCACTTTATGGCGTTTCGATACAACGCCTTTGCGCTCGACCGCGCCTTCGAGAAAGACGATTTCACCCAGATTGGATACTTGGCCGTCATCGACTGTGCCGCCAACTGGGACTTCTCGCGAGGGCGGGCACATTTTCGAAGTCTCCTCTTCCGCTACCTCCAAAAACTCTTCCAAAAGAAAGTGACCGGGAAAAACAAACTCGTCGAGATTCGCGATCGGCATGACCGCTTGATCGAGACATTGCCCTGGACCGTCTACTTGAAGCGACGACGTGAAATCAAAGCCAACGGCTATGAGGCGCGTTCCGTGTCTCGCATCGTCCCCCTCTTTGAAGGAGAGGAACACGCCGACCCCACAGACGGAGAGTCGGCTGAGTATGACATCCCCGAACATCTGATGACTGTCGATCGGAGTTGTGTGTGAAGAACCTACGCTCTCTCGCCGTTCAACTTTGTGACGAGCTGGGGATGGGCGCACGCCCTGAGCAAATCGGACTCCGGGACACTTACCTCACGATTCGTGAGTTTCGCACGCTCCTCGCTCACATGGGAGTCTCGATGGGCCGGAGGCAATTCTATCGATGGCTAGGGATTCAACACGGACTCCTGCCACCCGCCTTACGGGGGCTTCTCGCCTTCGCCCCCGCCACGTGGTACGCCACGGTTCAGCACAAACAACGAGGAGGATTCCGAGGTCAGCAGCCGTATGTGATCCCCTTGCGGTACTTGTCCGGCACCGCACAGCACATCGCCACCACCCGACATCTCGCCGCCTCGCTGTGGGATCGCCTGCCGGAACGGACACAAGCTGCTCTGCACGTCTTACGAGAACATCCGGAGGCGGCCGTCGTCGACGTCTGCCGACTCATCCACCATCGCGGAGTCCATATACCTGCGCGCACGGTGTATCACCTCAAAACCATTTACTTCACCAAGGGAGCGTTACATGGAAAGCGTCATGATTCCTGTCAATCAACTCAAGACTCGCCCGGAGTACAAAAACCTGTTTCCGCCGCTCACGGACGATGAATACCAGACTCTCAAGAACGATATCGTCATAGCCGGAATCCATACCCCCTTAATCGTTGAACGGTGGGGAGAGAAAGGCGATGGAGGCTACGTCGTGCTGGCGGGACATCATCGGCAGGATATCGCCATCGAAACAGGCCTCCCCGAGGTCCCCTGTCGCATCGCGACGACCATCGAACAACGCATCTCTGCCTTGTTCGACAACATTCACCGTCGCCAGCTGAGCGAAAGCGACCGTCGCCGGTTGCAACAGCAGGAAAAAACACTGCGCGAGACCGCCTTTAGCCGCTTGATCCCGGGCATCCAAGAACTTCTGATTATCCTCCCGCACGAAGTGCGACTCAGGCTCGCCCAGGCCTCTGTTGAGGAACAAGAGGATTATCTCAGGGAATGGCTCGATCGCGCAGACCGCATCAAGCTCAACGGCCGTGGGGCCAAAGCCTCTTCTGGTGGAGAGAAGAAACCAACCCTCCCAGCCGGTTCAGACGAAGGGATGAGACAGCACAGGCAGGAGATCTCTCGGCTTGAATCACAGATCCAAGAATTCAGGAAGAATTCCACTGAAGAGATCGCGGAAATCCGGAAGATCAATACCACCCTGTCGAAGACGCTGAGGGACAGAGATCAGACGATTAGCAACCTGGAAGAGCAAGTGGAGTCTCTCGAGCATCAAGTGACCGGACACACAGCAGAAGCGAAAGCCGCCCATATTGTGGTGGCAGAGCGCATGAGTAATGCCGATACGCTCTCACCGGAACAGCTGCTCAATAGTTTGGAGTACAGCAAGCGCTTCCTGCATTGCCTCACGATCTATGCCGCCAAATTGCCAGCTCTCGGGCAAGCCGATCGTGAAAAGGCCATGAGTCACCTCAAGGAACTGGCGCGGTCCCTGTCTCAGATCGAAGAATCATTCGCACCTCACCATGATGGACAGATCCCGTCGGGCACTGGACGCGGAAAGGCCGCAGGAGCAAAGGACAACGGCAAGCTGAGCCTGATCGGAACGAACAGTTCTCGGAACGGACGTGGTCGCCGGCGGCGCTGACATGATGCCATCCGCCTAGGGATCTCCCTCAACCGGCCCAGGAAGCCACTTGGCAGGCTTAGTGATTGCCTTGGATTAAGGACAATATTTTCGATGAACCCTTGCAGATACGGAATTGGCTGTGTTACCAGGACAGGACATCATCATGTTCACACCACAACGACGACCGACACAGAGTCACACCACGAGCGAAGCAGCGAGTCACGCCGCCGCGCAACACGAGTCTTTGGCGATCCACCAAAGACGAGCCATATTCCTTCTCCAAGAACTGGCGCTCTACAACTGGAGCGTCGAGTACCCCAGGTGGTCCAACGACGAGTTAGTTGCCCGCCATCTACTAGCAATCATCGCCAACGTGAAACATCCGTTGACACGTCGAGAGATCGCCTCTCGTACACACTTTTCGAATTGCGCCATCACAGGCGCACTGTGCGTCCTGCTGCACCACGACTTCCTGACCCAGTCGACACCAGAGCCAGCCGATGGCGAACCGGTCTTGAGCTTGACCCCGCGCGGACGGAAAGAGTTCGAGCGCCTCTGGAGCTGGCCACAGTTCTTGTTGGCCTTCATCCCGCAAAGTTCCCCGGCGGCCCTCGCGGACCTGATTGCCGTGCTCACAAGACACTGGCACCTGATTTCCTCCAAGGGCACGATGCCCAGTTGGAAGATCTGCGTGAACTGCACGTACTTCACAGCCTTCCGGCAGCCAACCGACACCACAACGCCGCATCATTGTGCCGTCGTATTGGGTCTAGGCGACTCGGACTACATCCGAAAACTCTCTACCACCCTGATCCCTTCTCCCAAGTAATAGTTTTCTCACATCAGTCCCTGAAGAGTGACCCACATGGAGGCCGTCGTGTTTCGTGCGACTACGCTCAAAGATGATTTATTTTCAGTTGAACAAGATCCCTCGCTCCTCCCTACACGGAAAGGGCAACCCATTGCGCCTCCCGAAGAGGGCCGTCCAGTGCCGGCGTGGCTGCATCAATGGCCCCAGGTCCCAGCACGGTCCCATGAGACCGTGCGCGAACTATCGTCTCTCTCATTTAGTACGCCCTCAAGCGTCGCACTATCGGCACAGCTGAATCCCCAACAACAAGAAGTCGTGCTGGCCCCTCCGGCCCCTACGTTGGTGCTGGCAGGAGCCGGCAGCGGGAAAACCCATACCTTGATCCATCGTGTGGCCGAACTCGTGAATCAAGGCGTCCCGCCGGAACAGATCCTTCTGATTACCTTCACCCGAAAAGCCGCTGACGAAATGATCCATCGGACGCAAGTCCTCCTGAACCAATCACCGCTCAAGATCCAAGGCGGGACCTTCCACGCAATGGGCCTCACCTTGCTCAAGATCTATGGCGCAGCGATTGGGCTTCACAACAAATTCAGCATTATGGATGAAGACGACGCCACTGGATTGGTTCACATTCTGGCAAGCAAACGAGGCTTTACGTCTCGCACCGGCTTTCCGAAAAAGCAGCAACTGGTGGCCGTGTGTAGTCGCGCCGCCAACATGTTGCGACCGATTCCCGACGTCGTCGCCACGTATTTCCCTTGGCTCGAGGAACACACTCCTCAACTCGTCGCGCTGTACAGAGTCTACACGGATACGAAATGGCAACAGCATCGGCTGGACTACGACGATCTTCTCCTGCTGCTCTACAAACTGCTGTGCATCGATGCCCCTACGCGTCTCCGACTCGCGCGCCACTACAAAGCGATTCTCGTCGACGAATACCAAGATTCGACGCAGTTACAGGCCATGATCGTCGAAC
This sequence comes from uncultured bacterium, assembly GCA_965233025.1. Taxonomy (GTDB): domain Bacteria; phylum Nitrospirota; class Nitrospiria; order Nitrospirales; family Nitrospiraceae; genus Palsa-1315. The sequence continues at coordinate 6,058 of CBDDRH010000035.1, read as the reverse complement.
TCTTGGCGTCCGAACATCAGAACGTGATGGTGGTAGGAGATGACGCCCAAGCGATTTACGGATTCCGCGGTTCGATGATCGACAGTATGCGGGGCTTTCTCAAGTCCTTCCCCCAAGCCCACATCTTCCGCTTAGAGCAAAACTATCGAAGCACCAAGCAGATTCTCAACATCGCTAACCACATCTTGGAGGACGCCAAGGGACTCATCCCCAAGAAGCTCTTTACCTCGAAAGAAGACGGATCGCAGCCTGAACTCGTGACTTGCGAATCGGAACTCGCGCAAAGCCAATTCATCGCGACTCGCATTCTTGAACTCATGAATCAAGGAGTATCGATCAAAGACATGGCCGTCCTCTTCCGCTCCTCCTCTCACTCATTTGAACTGGAAGCCTGTCTCACCAAGCACCGGCTCCACTTCGTCAAATACGGAGGGCTTCAGCTCACAGAGACTGCCCACGTCAAAGATGTGCTGGCCTACCTCCGTGTGGCCGACAATCCGCTCGATGCCGGAGCCTGGCACCGCCTGTTGCTACTCATCGACCGCGTTGGAGCCAAGTTCGCCCAACGTCTCATTGAGTCCATGGAGGCTCACCCGCACCCGCTGGATGTGCTCGAACAGACCGAAGGGAAACAACAGCGAGCCCTCACCAACCTCGCGGCCGTGATCCGGTCCGTCCAAGACGAAACCATCCCGCTGATGGACCGAATGCATCTGGTCCTTCACCACTACGAACCGTTGTTACACCGTGACTACGGCACCGACGCCGAGCATCGGATGGACGATCTCAAGAAACTGGCGGAACTGGCCGGACACAACCCCTCGCTCGAAGTCTTTCTTCAAGACATCACGTTAGACCCCAATCAGAGCAAGGATGGGAGCCGGGACCAGAAGGACGTCCACCTCACCCTCTCCACCATCCACAGCGCGAAGGGACTGGAGTGGAAAGTGGTCTTTGTCATCTGGCTCTTGGACGGACAATTTCCCCCGGTTCGAAGCTGGTACGACGAACCCGTCCTGGAAGAAGAACGGCGCTTGTTCTATGTCGCGGTCACGCGGGCGAAAGATCAGCTGACGATGTTGTATCCCGTCGAGCACTACCACCACGGCGCTCAGCAAATCCTCACTCAACCGTGCCGATTCATCCGCAGCATCCCACAGCCCGCCCTCACCGCACTCCACGCCGCGGAGGTGCGATGACCACCGCCATGACCTTTCGCTTTCGTTTCACCGCCACAAGTTTCCGGAACGACCGGCTGTTTGTCGCTCGCGTCACATGGGACCCGAGCAAGAAATCGTTGAACCGGGACTTCTTTCCATTGGACACCACGCCGACCGGGCGCTTTTATGCCCACAACGAGTGTGCTTTTACCGCCAATGTCGGTGAGATTATTGAAACGAGCCGCGGCCGAAGTAAGACACGGGAGTTTCGATCCTTCAATCTGGTCGCGCCGACAGGCTATCTCATCATGGTCTGCATGTGCGACGAGATGAATGACGTGATGCCCGTGATGAGCTATCTCGCCGGCGCAGGGACGATCGACCACATTGCGAAAGGACGATGGTCCTTTCACACCGTCACCAGTGAATGGAAAGGGGAACTTGTCACGCCGGGAGATACCATTCCCATCAATACAAATGGCACCCCGAAATCTTACAAGGAGCAGCTCCAAGCACGCATGCAGTCGCTCGAGAGTGAACTCTCACAGGTGTCGGCCTTGTTGAAAGATAATCACGGCGCGACGGTCAAACGCGGGCGGACGAAGCAAGGGAAGACCTAATGTTGTATCTCGAGATGAACGATTCTCGATCTGAGCACCCGCGAGATCCCACGGCCATCATTCGGCATAGCCAGCCCGGCGCCGTGCTCGTATCACGCTACCGTCCCCCGCACGCACCGGATGAAACCTCCCTGCTGATTCGAGAAGACACCCGTCACAGCAGTTTGTTCATTGATCCCGGGACCGTCACCCTACGCTTTGGCCTCTTCCAGGTGGAACATGTCCACCTGATCCTCCTGCATATCAACCTGGCCACCCCACAGACAACCCGTCTCTATGAAGCCTGGATCGATGGAATCGATGCAGGGGTGGACACCGACATGATCTTGGGTGATCTCGCCATCCAACCCACGCTCCATTTCCTTCTCTTCGGATCTCACGGGCTGCCCCGGAGAATGTTTCACACCACAAACGCTGTACAAGGCTTTGCACGTCGGTGCCTTCGTCAGTTGAAGGCCCGGCAGAGCTCGTGGGGTCCAGCTGTGTTCGAACGACTTCGGGTCGCAATTCGCCAACAGGCCGGGAGTACGGAAGCCTTGTGGCTTCTGCTCCATAACCCCTCATTCCCCATTCCATTTCCCCCGTGAGGTCATCATGCACTTTCGCTTACTCGGTTTTCCGATCAGTCTTCACTACTCGTGGCTTGTCGCATTTTGCCTGTTGACGTGGGCCCTCTCCACGGCCATGTTCAAAGATGCTCTGCCGGGTGTGCCCATGCGAGCGCACTGGGCGGCCGGCGCCGTCGCCACGCTCTTCATCCTCGCGTCAGTGCTCTTTCATGAGATCGCGCACGCGGTCGTGGCCCGTCGCTATCAGTACCAAATCAAACGAATCTATCTGCACATCCTCGGTGGGTGGACCGTCTTTGATCGGGAACTGCAAACACCGAACATTGAGGCGCGTGTGGCGGCAGCCGGACCGGCTTTTTCCTTTGGCCTCGCGGGGATTCTCTGGTGCTTCAGCGCGGATCCTATTGTCCGTGAACTCTATAAGGTCAACATGATGTTAGGCGCCTATAACCTCTTGATCCCCTGCGTGCCGTTGGATGGAGGACGCATCCTCCACGCGTTTCTCTGGGCACGCGGCGGATCCTACGCCGTGGCCGCGGAACAAACGGCGAGACTCAGTAAACAGATCAGCAACGGGATGATGGCGCTCGGTGGGCTAGGCATCATTCTTCAATTCAACACATTCTGGCTCATCATCGTTGGGATTGTTTTGCGGATCATCGCGGCGGGGACCTACAAGACCGTGCAGCAAAGCAGCAAGCTGACCAGGCCAGTCCAAGAGATTATGGTTCCAACTCACCACGTCCTGACCTTGCCTAGCACTGCAAGCATGCAGGACCTTCAAACCACGTTCCTGCGACACGGCTACAAAGTCTATCCCGTGATGGACGGTGACACAGTGATCGGGCTAGTGCATTACCACAACGTTCGCGAAGATCCTACTTGGCTTGAAGCGAGCCAAGGAGCAATTCGTCCACACGTTGTCCCACTGAGGCAGGAACTGATGGTCAGCTCACAGACGACGCTGCAGGAAGCACTCGACCAGATGCTCCTGGCCGGATCCGATGAAGTTCTTGTGTACTCTCACGACACATTCATGGGACTGGTCAAACGATCCATGATTCTCCGTGTTCAACAATCAATCAGTGAACCGGGGCCAATGAAGAAAGAAGACAAACCGACCGGATTACCACTCTGGGAGAATCGATAAAACAATTCTTTGAGGAAGGCAGGCACCACCACCCTCAGCAACTGTCTTACACGTTCCACAGAGCACTGTTGGCTTACACCACCTATTTTACGCCTTCCCTGGACCGATAATCGGAAATTTGATGTTCACATACGACGCACTCGAGTCCAAGGTCTTCCCCTTGAACCAATGCCCTTGGGTTCGCATATAGAACCACCGCGACATGAGATGCATGACCCGATCACGCAACACTAAGCGCTGATCTGACATCCTCAATGTCACATGCCCCGCCACGGAAATGATCGGTTCAGGCCGTTGGACAAGCGGCGAACTGTCTTCGACATGTTGCGCTGTCTCGGCATGATTCACACGGAAATAGAGCCAGGAGTTGATATTGTCCACGATGCTCCGGCCCATATCATCACCGACCTCCACCGAGATCTGCGCGTTCGATTGAGTATAGAAGTTAATCCACACGTTGGCACCGCGCGCCTTGTTAAACAACTCCTGGATCCCGGTGTAGAGCACGTTATGGCCTTCGTCGATATGGAGACATAAGGGCGGATTGAGCTTTAAGCCCGACGCAAAAAATCGGCCGACCATACTCTGAATCATCGAGACAAACACCCGACTAAAAATGACGCTGGCGCGCGGGGTCAATAAGCTCCCTGTATGCACCACCATGATGACCCGCTTCCCCTCTTGCAGGCGCTTTACAAACTCATTGGTCCGTGCCTTCCCAATGACTCGACCGACATTCCCGAAGGTCAGCGCGGAGAGCATCGTTCTGAGTGATGCCGAGATCTTGTGAAAATGTTCTGCCACACCGGGCCCATGACAGATCTTTTCGATTCGCCGGCAGATTTCATCCGTCCCGGGAATGGCGCGAAGCGCCTCCTTGAACTGCTCCAGATCACTAAATCCCAAGCGGTCATAGATGTCAGAAAAGGAAATCTTGACGCTTTCCCCTTGACTCCGAATCAGCTTAATCAGTCCTGCCACAATGACCTGGCTCACCTCGTGGGCGATCGAAATATAGAAGTCATCCTTGGCTTTGATCCCCGACACCACATGGTTGACCAGTTCATCCTCCATGTAGAAATCCGCCAACGGATCAATGTACATCGACTTATCAGGGAAAATAGAGTTCAAGAACATCAGCTCATCAAGCCGTCCTGACTCCGCCGCCACCTGGGCAATTTTTGAAAACAGATCGATATCACCCTTCGGGTCCATGATGACCACGGAATACCCCTTGCGGATATCCTGTTCCACGATAGATTCCACCAAGCGGGTCTTTCCAATCCCGGTGGTTCCCAAGCAGCCCAAATGACCTCCCCGCTCGGCATCGGGAATGGCGATCACCCCCTCATGGTGATGATCCGACATATTGACGCCAAACCCGACTACCGTCGCTGAAGGATGAATCGGTGCTAATCGACCGGTTGCGTTGATTTCCCTCAGGTTGTCAAACATATCTCCTGCCACTGACGATCCCTTCGTTAGATGACTGGCCCTCATTCAGTCATACCAGCCTGCCTCTAGACCCAATCCGGAAGCTTCCAGACCCAACCAAGCGGCATCAATTGCCAGAAAAAGGTTGTTCCCTGAGGGCCCGGGACTGGTCACTCGGTATTTCTTTCATATAGGCCCCTGGTCCCTCGTAATACTTGTTAGGAGTTGCAATGAAAATCGAGCGGCATTACACGAAATCACGCCAGACGCCATATGAGGACATGACGTTTTCGCCCCGAGTCTCTGTCTCACGGAACGCCAGGGGAGAAGAAACCAAACGTCAGACAGTTCTCGCCCCGGATTCATGGTCTCAGGTAGCCGTCGACATCCTGGCTCAAAAGTACATGCGACGAGCTGGACTGCCCCAGAACATCAGCCCTACGGGAAGCGAAACGGACGCCCGCCAAGTGTTTCGACGCATCGCAGAATGTTGGGTCTATTGGGGGAAGGATGGGAAGTACTTCGATTCCGACGAGGACGCGACAGCCTTCTCTGAAGAAATCCAATACATGCTCGCCCATCAGATCGCGGCCCCGAATTCTCCACAGTGGTTCAACACAGGGCTCCATCACGCATACGGGATTGCGGGACCGGCACAGGGCCTTTGGCGATACAACCCGACAACTCACGAAACAGAGCAAATCGCCAACTCGTACGAACACCCGCAGGCCTCAGCTTGTTACATCCAAGCCATCCACGATGACTTGGTCAATGAAGGGGGCATCATGGACCAGTGGGTCCGGGAGGCGCGACTGTTCAAATTCGGGTCTGGAAGTGGAACGAACTTCTCGACCTTGCGGGCCAAGAACGAATCCCTCTCTGGAGGCGGCACATCGTCTGGACTACTATCCTGGCTGAAGATTGGCGATCGAGCGGCAGGAGCGATCAAGTCAGGCGGAACCACGCGTCGCGCCGCCAAGATGGTGGTCCTCGACCTGGATCACCCCGACATCGAAGAATTCATCGATTGGAAAGTCAAAGAAGAGCACAAAGTCGCAGCACTGGTGGCCGGCTCTCATCTTTGCAAGAAGCACCTGACCGCGGTCCTGCAAGCCTGCTGGGTCA
>CBDDRH010000034.1:0-7463 GCA_965233025.1 uncultured bacterium | reverse complement strand
CTTGCTCCAATTAGGGACAAAGAAAAGGGGACCGGCTGGACTTCCCATGTTCTAACGACCACCACAAGGTGTCCGTTAAAACCTGGGAAGTCCAGGAACCATTTCGCGGGGCGGGCCGGGTTTCGTCCAATATACTAGGACATTGCCTCTACTAGGCGCTTGCGCCAGATCTCCACTGAGCCTACAATACATCCCCTAGGAGTCAGGACAATGCGCTACAGTCGCTTTGTCAGGCGCATCGCTGTCACCGGGGAAGCCTCTGTCAGGTTGTTTTCAACCGAGGACCCCGACGACGGAACCTTGCTTGATGTCTCACGTAAGGGGGCTCGGCTTTGTGTCCATCGCTTGTTTCGGCCTGGCCAGAAGCTCACCCTAATGCTGAATCTTCCCTGGGACGAGCCACCCGTGGAAGTGCGTCTCGCTACCGTCAAGTGGGTGCACAAAGACACTGTCGGCGTTGAATTTCTTAAAGTCAAAAACGACGATCGTATCTCGCTCGACGTCTTCCTCGCCTCTCGATCCAAACCACCAGAGATGGAGAGATACAGTCAAGAACCATTTCCCAACACGCCTTTATAAACTGGCCCTCACCACTCCATTATTCCAACCACGTCCCAGCATGATTTAACGGCACCTCCCCTACTCCCTCAGGGAGGTAAGACACCCGCTCGTTTGCTGATTGACGCTTATACAATATTTTGTATACACTACGGCCTGTGAAACAAGTCGTACGGCTGAGCTCTTCCTTAGAAGAGGTCCGAGACTGGACGGGTGAGGCTCAACGAGACACGGGCTATCAGCTCTTTAAAATTCAGTCAGGGCTGGATCCATCAGACTGGAAGCCGCTGCTGAGCATCGGCAGTGGCGTTCGAGAATTACGGATTCACTGCGGCAACGAATATCGCGTGATCTATTTGGCGAAGCTGGCAGAGGCCGTGTATGTCTTGCATGCCTTCGAGAAGAAGACGCGCAAGACCCCTCAAGTCGCTATAGATGTGGCATACAGACGGCTTCAGTTGTTACTGAGTCAGAGGAGACATCCATGAAGAAGCGGGTATCGAGCAACAATATCTTTCGTGACCTCGGATTCAAGAGAGAAGAAGCGGAGAATCTTAAGCTGCGAGCCATGCTCATGGTCGAGATTGAAAAGCACATCCGCAAGAACCGCCTGACTCAAAAGAAAGCCGCCGAGCAACTTGGTGTGACACAGCCGCGGATTAGCGATCTCATACGCGGCAAGATCGATCTGTTCAGTGTCGATACGCTCATCACGATGCTGACGCATGCCGGGCTTAAGGTCGATGTGAAAGTTAGCCGATCCGCTGCCTGAACATGGATACGCGCTGATTTGGAATCTATGAACCTCTACGACATTGACCTTGTCACCATCGACGGCACGCCACAGAAGATGGACGTCTACCGCAGCAAGACGCTACTCATCGTCAATGTGGCGAGCGAGTGCGGCTTCACGCCACAGTACAAGGGGCTGCAAGCGCTCTACGACAAATTCAGGGACAGGGGTTTGGTCGTGCTCGGGTTCCCCTGTAATCAGTTCGGCCACCAGGAGCCGGGCGGCGAAGCAGAAATCGAGCAGTTCTGCACCGGGAACTACGGCGTCACCTTCCCGATGTTCACAAAGATCGACGTGAACGGCGCGAATACGCACCCGCTCTACAAATACCTCAAGTCGGAGAAGCCCGGCTTTCTCGGTACCGAGGCGATCAAGTGGAACTTCACCAAGTTCCTGATCGGCTCCGACGGCACGGTACTCAAACGCTATGCGTCGAGCGACAAACCAGAGGCGATCGAGGCCGACTTGGTCGCGAGACTCTGACGTGACGAGAGAAAATAAGAAAAAGAGACAGGCTACTCTCTTGGGGAGCGATGCAAAGGTGTCAGAAACCGTTTCCCGCCTTCAAGACGGTTCCTAACACCTTCCTCCGACCCCCCAAGATGCTCAAGGATGGCCGCGTCAATGTCGTCCCTGTTATCAGATCTCTCCCTTGGCGCGTGAACTCACTATCATCTCGGAGATTGTGCAAACGCTTTCTTCACGAGCTTCGACGAGCATCGCCTAGGCGCCGATGATCTGATCGTCACCGCCGCGATCCCTCTAGTAGTCAACCAGCCGTGCCCACTCGGCGGCCTTGTAGGCGTCGGCACGATTGGGCCGCGGCGGATAGATCCATTGCGTGTTGATCTCGCGCTTCATGGCCTTTGCCTTGTCGCCGATCAACTCGACCTTGGTGTCCCAGCCTCGGGTGAACACGGCGTCGGACGGGCCAAGATCGAGGCAGGTCACGTAGTTCTTCTGCTGATATGGCTCGAGTGCCACGTCGAGCAGGTCCGCCGCCGCATTGTGTCCGGCAGCGGCGCCGAGCCGGTTGGCGTGCTGACACGACATCAGCGCTCGGTGGCCCAGGTCGTCGGTCGCCGCAAGAGCGGTGTCACCGGCGGCAAAGATCGTCGGTACCTCAGGGACGCGAAGATGGCGGTCGACCACCAGGCGGCCGGAACGATCGCGCTCAGCCTGGAGTTGCTCGGTCAGCGGATTTGCGCGCATGCCGGCCGCCCAGATCACGGTCGCGCTGTCGATCGACTGATTGTCGCTCAGAGTGACGCCGGTCTCGTTCAGCAACGAGACGCCCACGCCGAGCCTGGTCTCCACGCCGGCCTCGCGCAGCGCCTTCTCGATCAACGGACGCGGATTGGGCCCCATCGCCGGCGCGATGGCGTCGTTGCGGTCGACGATGATGACGCGGACATTTGCCTGGGGCCCCAGGATGGCACGCAGGCGCGATGGCATTTCCGTCGCCACCTCGATGCCGGTGAAGCCGCCACCGGCGACGACCACCGTGTCGCGGTCGGCGGAGGGCGGACGCTTGGCCAAGCCGCTGAGGTGGTGGTCGAGCGCAATCGCATCGTCGAGTTGATCGACGCTGAAGCCGTACTTGGCAAGGCCTGGGATGTCCGGCTTGAACCCTTGGCTGCCAGCGGCCAGCACCAGACGGTCATAGCGCAGCGAGCGCCGCGTTCCGTCCGGTCCGACGATCACGGCCGACTTGCTGGTGGAGTCGATGACGTCGGCCCGTCCCTGTTCGTATCGGACGTCGACGGCCTCGAACAGTTCCGCGAGCGATGCCACCATGGTTTCGGGCGCGCGCTCGTAGAGGCGGGGACGGATCACAAGCCGTGGTTCCGGCGCAACGACGGCAATTTCGATCGTGTCGGGCGAGACGCCTTGCTCGTCGCGCAGGCGCGCGGCGGACAGGGCGGCATACATACCGGCGAAGCCGGCACCAATGATCAGGATGCGCTTCATGGTGGATCCCTCCTATTGGGTTGGTCGACGAGAAACATGGATAGCGCTGGGTAAAATGTATAGGGCGCATGAAGGCCCACCTGGCGGAACGTCGGACAGCAATCCTATGCAAGCGCCGAAACGAATGTCAATTCGGTTGAAGGCGAAAAACATGGGAGAAGAAAAGTAGACAGGCTGAGCGAGCCCTGCCTGTCCCCTTTAAATCAGTCTAGCGGCTTTGGTCCCCAGTTATGTTCTCGTTGCGCTTCCGGGGATGTACGCTTCGAAGATCTACCCTTACCCGCGGCGTGCCGCCTCGATTGTAGCGATGTCGATCTTTTGCATCTGCATCATCGCATCGAACGCGCGCTTGGCGGCGGCAGGGTCGGGATCGGTTATCGCGTTCGTCAGAGCCACCGGCGTAATCTGCCAGGACAAGCCCCATTTGTCCTTGCACCAGCCGCACGCACTCTCTTCGCCGCCGTTGCCGACGATCGCGTTCCAGTAACGATCGGTTTCAGCCTGGTCAGCGGTTGCGATCTGAAACGAGAATGCTTCGTTGTGCTTGAACGCGGGCCCACCATTGAGCCCGAGGCAGGGAATTCCCAATACGATAAACTCGACCGTCAACACATCGCCTTTCTTGCCGGACGGAAAGTCTCCCGGTGCCGTGTGCACCGCGCCAACGGATGAGTCGGGAAAGGTCTTGGCGTAAAACCGCGCCGCGTCCTCGGCGTCGCCATCGTACCAAAGGCAAATCGTGTTCTTTGCTGGCTTGGTCATATCAAATTTCCCTTCAAGGAGGTGATGAAAACGGTGTCAGAACCATTTTTTCGCCTTTGGTCGGCGATGAGGACAGCCTGGCCAGCAACATGGCCGGCGTTTACCCTCGATAAGGTCATTACGAGTCCTCTCGATCCGGTGTCTGCGAGTCTCCGGCTTTTTTGCTGAGGTAACCCAGCAAATCCATTCGTTACGCGCAAGCGAAGTAATATCTTCCCATGCGGCCTTGGTTGCAGAAGTTGAATTGAGGGCGTTGCGTAAGTCCGCCGGCAAACTGTGCACCATGCCGGCAGCATTTTCTTTCTTCATAGAGTTATCTTAAGTCTTTAGCTCACCCAAGACAAATTCTGTGGGGCGGAGGAAGAAATCCCTACTCACCCTCAGACCGATTCCCTCGCACTCCATAGACCCAGCCGATCTGAAAAAGTAGAATGTTTCTTCACCCGTGAGTCAGTTCTGATCAAACGGCATTGAGAAGTAAGGCCATGCGATGAGGCTCTTCCCGTGAAAGCGATACGTTTGCATCAAGGTAATGGCCCGGCATCGCTTCTCTATGAAGAGACGACGAAACCGATTCCGAAGGATAATCAGGTGCTCGTTCAGGTCTATGCGACAGCGATCACGCCAACGGAGTTCGACTGGTATCCCACGTTCCATACTCCTGAAGGCGGAATGAGACCTTTTCCGATCATTCTGGGTCACGAATTCTCGGGTGTTATTGAAGCGGTCGGGTCGGATTGCAGGGGTGTACAGGTGGGGGATCGTATCTATGGATTGAGCGATTGGTTCATAGACGGTGCTCAAGCGGAATATTGTTTGACTGTTCCTGCCAACATTGCACCGATGCCTGTCACGCTTGAACATACTCAGGCCGCGGCGGTACCGATCTCAGCTCTTACCGCCTGGCAGGCGCTTCTCGATCGCGCACAGCTCTCGGCAGGACAACGGGTGTTAATCCATGGTGCAGCAGGTGGTGTCGGCAGCTTTGCCGTGCAGTTGGCCCGGCGTCAGGGAGCATACGTGATCGCAACGGCTTCGACGGCGAACACCGACTTTGTAAAAGCGCTCGGGGCCGATGAAGTCATAGATTACCAGATCACGCCGTTTGAAACGGTCGTCGAAGACGTGGATGTGGTGCTTGATACGGTTGGAGGAGACACAAGAGACCGTTCGTGGGGATTACTCAGAAAGGGTGGTCGGTTAGTGACTATTGCGGCAGATGCCGAAAGATTGAAGGAGCAGCGGGTGCGCGATGCCTTCTTCATCGTTGAACCAAACCGGAATCAGTTGATGGGCATTTCGCGTCTGATCGATACGGCCCTCATCCGACCCGTCGTGGGTTCCGTCTTCTCGATGGAAAACTTTCGGCAGGCCTACAAACAGAAACCTCTGCACGGCAAGATCGTACTCCGCATCGCTGAGTCGTGATGGACGCGCAAGATTAACAAGAAAGGAATAGGCCAATGATGACGATTGCATCATTTATCCGCACAGTAGCGAGACAGACGCTGCAGTGGACAGCACTGTCCGGGATGACTCTGGTTCTGGGACAGCCAGCGCTGGCAGAAGACGCCGTGTCGGTGCTGATGAAGCATCGGTTGGCCGACATGACCGGCAAAGAAGCCAGCGTGATCACCGTGGACTATGCGCCGGGCGCCGCATCCGACCCGCACCTTCATCCAGGTTCGGTGTTCGCCTACGTCTTGGAGGGAGCCGTGATCTCTCAATTAGAGGGAGAGAAGCCCGTGACCTATACAAAAGCTCAGAGCTGGTATGAGTCTCCCAAGAAACCGCATGTCGTATCCAAGAATGCGAGCAAGACCGAACCGGCAAAGCTCCTGGTTTTTTTGCTGTCACAGGAGGGTGAGTCGCTCGTAACGCCGTTGAAATCACCCGACAGCGGGAAGTGATCCTCTTGGAAGGGACTCGGAGAAAGAAAACGGTGTCAGGCCTCATTTCGCGGCGCGCGGCGGGACAATTTTGGTTACCGGTCCGGCTTATACATGACATCCGTGCGCAACACATACTTCTGTCCGCTGTGCACTACAGCACCTTCGTGCCAGATGGAATGTAAGAAGGCGAGTGCCATCCCCTCCTTCGGCTGGACAGACAAGTACGGGCGTTGTTGTAGGATTGCCTGCTCCATGTCCTGAAAGAACTGTGTTTCCCCACCCATCATCCCATCGTTCAAATAGATCATGAAAGTCATTTGACTCTCCTCCCAGCTCTCCATCTGTACATACGACCCATCGCGGGGGGAAAACGGGGACACTCTGGACTTCCCGGCGCGTGGCGGAGATCTCGTTCATCTGGTTTCTTGGGAGAAGAGAAAGGTGTTGGTTATTCCGGGGCCACCTCAGGGCTTGTCATCACACATTAGCCGACTCGGCGTTGCTGCAAGCAGCGACTGACCTTAGCCAGACGTGAGATTCCACTGTTGCTGATTCCCTTTTCTTCACCTACCCTCTTTGCCTTGCTATCTTACTTTCTCTCCCTGAGACAGGTGCATGACAGCGGTTTCTGCGTGTTTCGTGGCTACGTCAACATGACCCGCTTTCCCATGCTCAATGGTTTCTTTCAGATGTGCGATCCCTTCCTCCACATGCGGATGATCCTTGCCTCCCTTCAAGGCATGCTGCAGCGCGGCTTCCGCATGTGCCAGGAGTTCCTCAGGATGACCCTGTTTGCCATGGTCCACCGCTTCTTTCGCGTGCTCGATGGCGTCCTTGAGGTTCTGATCTTCTTGACGCACAACGTCACGCCGCGCCCCGCCCTCACCGAATACCGGTTGCAAAGGCAGCACTGCGGTGACGACTAAGGCTAGGACTCCGGCCAGCGTGACAGCTTGTTGCGTTGTAGATTGTCTCATCGGCATTTTCCCTTTCTCAAAAGAAGTGAAAAGACCTCCTTTAAAACCCTTGACCACCAGATAGCACCTTCCGTCTTCGGGGAATTTTCATTCTACTACACATGCTCCCAGAATGAGGTTAGCAGCAAGTGGCCAATCATGAGAGAGAAGAAAAAGTAGAAGAACAAGGTGTCAAGAACCATTCCCCGGCGCGTGGCGGGCGGTTTCGCCCGGTTTTGCAGAAAACAAGCTACCCGCTGGGCACATAGTTCGCACCGGTTCAAAGGCGAGTACCGTTATTCTTTTCGTGTCAGTGGATATCTTCCAGTTGTTCCCAGGAACGGCAGGGCTAGGATGTGACCGAGAGTCAACCGTCGAGGATCTCGATACTGTTCCAAGCCCACGCTCATCTCTGTATGCGTACTGAGGGGATTTTCACGATAGGTTCCCAGTAGACGATCCCACCAAGGAAGATTAAACCCAAAATTTGAGTTTGTTTCCTGCTGTAAAACTGAATGGTGTATCCGATGC
>CBDDRH010000033.1:0-4315 GCA_965233025.1 uncultured bacterium | reverse complement strand
GAGCGAGCGGTGATTCTGACTCAAGGACCGGATCTATTTGTGTCGCTCGCAGAATTAAAGCGCGCGCCAAGCCAGACAACGAACTCCAAGTCTACGACGCTTGAACAAGCCGAACGCGAACACATTCTCAAAGCACTTCGCGAGTCGGAATGGATCATCGGTGGTCCGGCAGGCGCCGCTGCCAGGCTTGGGATGAAACGCACGACTCTCCAATCAAAAATGCAGAAGCTCGGTATCTCTCGCCCATCTTAACTCGCCTTCTTATTCAGCCTCGATGAATGTTCCAGACTCGTGCCGACCTTTCGGCATCGTGCCGTCACGTCGGCAGATTGTCCTCGGCACTTCTTTTTTTTATGAGAGACATTCCCGAACGGGGTCGCTCAATCTCCTCTAATTTCAGCGACATCAATGATTCAGATTGGGCGGGAGCCTTCTGGAACGCGAGTTGCCATTCAATCTCGTTATGAATGGCGTGAGGCAAACCGGTGGATCGCTGAGGAGGGATCGATGGGTACAGCGCTGGCAGTGACACAACAGCAATCGATTGAGGTCGCGGATCGAGGTTGGGCAAGAATCCACAACACGGATCGTTGTCCACGCTGCAGCGGACTCATGGTCGCCGAGTGGTGCGAGGGTCTGTCGAACCACACCGCTCAGCGCTGCGTGCAATGTGGCGAGGTTATCGACCCGGTTATTTTGCAGAATCGTCTGCTGTATGGAATGACAGTTGGTCAGGCAAGGAATGAGGCAGGCGCCGCAACTCCCTACGGCGTCTCCCGCTGAGGTAGACAGGCCCCTCTTTACACCCCGGGGAGGCCTGTCTGCTCGGTGAGCCCTCGCGATGGGGGACGAAATATGGATGACGGGGATTATCAGACGCAACAAGGAGGATCCTATGGAACTGGCGATTATGGTGGTGCTGGCTATCGGCGCACTCGGCTGGAGTCTCCGTGTTAGGCCATGGCGAGCCGTGCGCGTGCCTGTGCACGGCTCCAGGCAGCGCGAGCGGACAGGGCGCTGACTATCTGGTTAACGGAACAGGCTGTTGAGGGGGGGTCAGAAATCCCAAACGGGTGAGACGCCCTCTCCAATGCACCGGGATTGCTGAGTCTCGCGACACATCATCCCCGCAAGCGGCGTGAGCAGCAACGGCTCGGTCTTCACCGGAGAGGAGGGTTCGACCATGAGAAAAGACATGAGAGGGCTCGGCGGTGCGACGGCACTCCTGCTGGTGCTCACACTCGCCGACCCTGGCAGCGCCGCGGCACATGGAACAGCCAGCGGAGAAGACGACCCCTGTATACGCCAGGTCGGAGAGAGGGTGGTCCATTTCAACGCCTATCAACCGCAATACCAGTTGAAAGATCAGTACTGCACAGACATTCCCAAAGAGGGCGAGACCTTCCTGGTCGTGGATCTCGTGGACCCGGCGCTGCGCAGCGAGTTGGTGGGGATGCGGGTTGTGAAGGGGAACGGGAGCAAGGAAGGAGACGATCAGATTGTGGCGGATATTCGTCCGAGCACCCACCCGGACGGCGTGCTCCGCAGCGAGGTCCGCCTGGACGAGGGGCTGTATACGGTCACGATTGCAACGGAGAAGCAGAATCTGATGAAGCGCCCGCAGTATCTCTTACGGGTCCAGATGACCGACTATCAGAAGCTGGTACAGACCCTGGCCGTTCCCTTGTTCGGGGTGTTGCTCGTGGCGTGGCTCGGGTACAAGTTCTTCCGCTCGACGTGGCTGCGGAATTGGTGGACCGTCCTCCGGTCCTAGAAAAACAAGGCGGAGTTCTTTATTCACGGCGCTCGAGTTCTGTTTTACGCCTGGGACTAAACAAAGTCTCCGCTGTCACATCGCATTTTTTCGATAGAGATTCACGAACAAGATCAATTCTGAAAGGAGCGTAACCGATGACATCGGCAAGCCGTTATTTGACATCCTGGGAGAATTTTTGGAGTACCTCGACGGGAACGCCTGGCGAAATCTTTTGGGACGCCGATCCCGCTCATGCGGCCCAACAAGATTTAGCGCTGTTTCAAGACTATGCCGACCCACGGCTTCCGTTAATCGATATGGGGTGTGGCAACGGAACGCAAACGCGCTTTCTTGCGAATCATTTCTCCCGGGTGATCGGCACTGAAATTTCACCCGCAGCCGTTCGGATTGCGCAAACCAAGAATGCGGCGCCCAACGCGTCGTACCGGGTTCTTGATGTGCTGTGTCCTGGTGACGCCCAGGCCCTCCATGAGGAAATTGGCGACGCGAATGTCTATATGCGGGCGGTGTTACACCAACTGTCTCCGACGGACCATGCGACGGCGATACAGAGTATCGGGCGGTTGATTGGAACAAAAGGAACTCTGTATCTGATCGAGCTGTCGTCAGCGGCTGAGCCCTTCTTTGCCCGGCTGATTCAGCAGTATGGACCACCCCCCGGTCTTGCGCGGGTCTTCCAGCATCAGATCACCCCCGGCATGCTGCAGGAAAATAACCTGGAATTTTTGTTCCCATCGGATCGATTCACGCTGCTTGGAACCGGCCAGAGCCATATTCGAACCGTCCATACCCTCCCGACGGGCGAAGTGGTAAAGGTCCCTGCCTTCTTTGCCATCTTCCGGCAGCTGGGGACCTAAGCTCCATTGCGGCCAACTGAGAGTCTATTGGTACGGTCGAAGTCCGGCAGATTGTGACCGGACATTGTTGTGTAACTCACTTTGGGCGTAGAGTTGAAAAACAATAGTGCTCAAGGAGGTTTCGATGGAACTGAAAATGCCGAGTCCGGAGCAAGCCTATTGGGGATTGCGGGCGATGAAGACCGTCGCACTGGCGGATGGGATGCTCGACGATTCGGAGCGGCACATGATGGAGGCGGTCCAACGGATCTTCGGCACGACCTATTCGCCGGAAGAGCTTGCTCCAATCACACCCGACGAGCTGGCCCGGTCCTTTTCCGATCCGCAACTCAGACAGCAACTGGTGCAGGGACTCATCGTGATGTCGCTCATCGACGGGAAAGCCAATGCCCAGGAGACGGACCTGGTTGAGCAGTTCGCGCAGTCGCTCAAGGTCAACGCTCTTGAGGTGAAGGGCCTGCGGCATGTTCTCAAGGGAGAGATTCTCCAACTGCGCCTTGATCTGGTGCGCCGATTCTGGCTGAGAGACAAGGTCAAAGAGATCTGGAACACAGAGGGCATACGGGGCCTCTACACATTTATGCGCGGGATGCTCGGCGCGTACGAAGATACGGCGCTCGCGGCCCGCTACCAGGCATTGGAGCATTATCCATCCGGATCTTTGGCGCGCGCGTATTGGGAGTATTGCCGCAAGAACGGGTTCGCGTTACCGGGTGAAAAAGGCGGCGCGCCAGAACAAATTTTGTTTCACGATTGCGCGCATCTTCTATCCGGTTATGGAACGGCTCCGGAGGAAGAGGTCCAGGTGGCCTGTTTCAGCGCCGGTTTCCAGCGGCGCGATCCGTGGATCTTCGTCTTCTTCGTCCTCCTGCAATTTCACGTGGGCATTCGTATGACACCGATCGCCAAGGCGAGAACGGGATTCTTCGACCCGACAAAGTCGCTGATCGCGATTCGGCGGGGGGCGGAGATGAACGTGGATCTGAACGACGGCTGGGACTACTGGCCTGTGATGGGGGAACAAGTCGAAGAACTTCGAAGGCGTTACAATATTCTTCCAGCGGAAGCTTTCTATCCGGCGAATTTTTCGAATACACAAGAGAGATCACGGCTGTAATGCCATGGGGCTCCACAAACAGACGTGCAAGGACTAAAAAGCTGGACCTGTCTCACGAGTCACGTCTAGCAGTTCTGGCCAGCGCCGATCCATCGTCATCTGCCGAAATGTCGGCAGTCATGAAGCCGTCACGGCGCTATTTCGATCATCCGGAAACCACACTCACTACTCACCAATTCCATATCGTTCAACCACTTACGATGGCAACGTCGAATCGTCGTCTGTTGGGAACAGTCTATGCCATATGGCGGTTGGGTCAGCGATATGAACAAGAATCGTAACTCCATCGAAAATGTGAAAGGAGTGAAACATGAGATCACAGATGAAACCATTCAACTCCGTCGCAGTCGACTATTTACCACGGAAGAATCAGACCGCGTGCCGGCACTGTTATGACACGGTCATCGGTGGGACAGGCCGGACTGTGCTGGATGACAGCGGGACTTTGGCGATTACGGCCTGGACTTGCGCGAGGTGCGGCAGAGTCATCGAAGAGATTCGCATCATGGTGCAAGGCGGGAAGGCGCAACCTCGTCCGATCCGGTACGCCGTGGCGCCACCGCA
>CBDDRH010000032.1:0-9385 GCA_965233025.1 uncultured bacterium | reverse complement strand
ACCGATGGACAGTGTCATATCTGCCGGAAGCAACTCTGCCTAAGGAATTACGGAGCCATGGGCAAAAGAGGCGCGTGGGAAATCGAGCACTCCCGCCCACGTTCAAAAGGTGGAACGGACCATAGGAACAACCTTTACGCGCCATGTATTCGCTGTAACCGAAGCAAAGGCAAAGCTACTACTGCATCTGCTCGTGCACAAAATGGTTATCGGCGGGCACCGCTGTCTGAGGCCAAAAAGAACAAGAATGCCTGGACTGGCGGGGCAGTAGGGGCACTCGCATTCCTGTTTGTGCCACCTCCACTGCAGTTGGCGGCTGCGGTGCTTGGTGCTGCCACCGGCGCGGTGTTTGGGAAAAGATACGAACCGGATTGAAGGATGGATGGGAACAATAAAAAGTGATATTCGCAACCTTTCAGAAGGTAAACAAACTTGCTGCTTGATCTAAACAAGTCGATCGGTGGGAATCTCATTCGTCATGTCTTCTCCATACACTCGAATGGCATTGAGAGCACAGAAGTTCAGCATGGCCGAATTACTACGCTCGAAATTCGAAGTGAGACAGGGCAGACCGGAACTATTGTAAAAAGCGCAGCCTCTCGACATCTGGTCGGCACTGATACTATCTTCATTCGGCAGGGAGAAACGACGCGGTGCACAGAAACCCTCCTCCAGCTTCCCATTTCTGCAGCGATTCTTGATGATCTTGCAGGCACCTGGAACACTCAACTTTCTCTCCAGGCAACCGAAGGGCAGCTCCGGACACCGCAGAGGGGCGCCTTACATGCGCTCCTCGCTCATTGGTCCAAGTCCACTGAGCCTGCCACCATCGTACTACCGACTGGCACCGGAAAGACTGAGACGCTTCTACTAACCATCCTCACTCGGCGCCCAAAGAAGACCCTTATCCTCGTCCCTACGGATCCCCTGCGAGATCAGACTTTCGATAAGGCTTGTACCTGGGGACGCCTAGGGCAACTTGGAGTTCTCCCGGAAGGCACGGTCAAGTACCCCGTGGTGGGCAAACTAACCAAGTCGCTTTCGTCCTGGGAAAACGCAGAACGGTTTTTTCAAAACTGCCAAATCGTCGTGGCGACAGTCACAATGATCAATCGCATGGAGGCTAATCCACTCGTTGACGGCGCCTTCGATCACCTGCTCCAAGATTATGAACTTGTCGTGGTCGATGAAGCCCACCACCTGGGCGCAACGACCTGGAAGAGAGTTCGTGATCGTCTCTCGGATCGGATGATCGTGCAGTTCACCGCCACACCATTCCGGCAGGACGGAAAACACATTGGAGGCGAGATTATCTATACCTACCCTCTTGCCCGGGCACAGTCAGAGGAATTCTTTTCGACAATACACTTTCGTCCGGTTTGCAACTACGATCCCAGTCAGGCGGATAGGGAACTTGCTGAAGAGGCGATCGAGCAGCTCCGAACCGATCTTGGCAATGGATTGGATCATGCTTTAATGGCTCGCACCAAGACGAAGGAACGGGCAAACGCTCTGGTTGAAATCTATCGAGATATCGCCGCCGATCTGAATCCGGTAGTTCTTCATACGGGCCTCTCTTCTTCGGAGCGCAAGATCAGCAAGCAGGCACTTCTCAAAGGCGAGAGCAACGTCATCGTTTGCGTCGATATGCTTGGAGAGGGCTTCGACTATCCAAAGCTCAAGATCGCAGCGTTGCATGATATTCATAAGACCCTGCCGATCACTCTTCAATTTATAGGGCGATTTACCAGGACCGCCGGCACGAACATCGGCGATGCGACAGTCTTCGCCAATATCGCTGACAACAGGGTGCAGGACGCACTTACAATTCTCTACAGTCAGGATTCAGACTGGAATCATCTCATTCAAGCAACCTATGACGATGTCATAGAACGCGAGATCGCATTTCAGGAGTTTCTGAAGCGATTTCGCTTTGATGAGATCGAGGCTTTTCCGATCCCCAATATCTATCCGAAATTCACGGTATCCCTCTACCGAACTTCCCCGGATGCCGAACTGTCCCGACTCACAAATAATTTCAACGACGGAGCTGTACATCGTTTAGCTCTCAACCGGCAAGACGGTGTTGCCGTGGTGGTCAGCCGACTAGACAGTGAAATCGAATGGGGAAGAATTGCTTCGCTCCAGAATACGAATTTCGTATGCACGGCCTTCTTTATTTCCGAAGACCATAATCTTCTTTTTGTATACTCAAGTGACAAAGGTGATCCCACGCCCTTCGTGAGAGACATAGATCCCGGCAGCACTATGTTCAAGGGCAGAGCGATCTACCGCTGTCTCCACGACGTGAACCGGCTGCTTCTGACCAATCTAGGCCTCCGTAGAACGATGGCCGGTCCGATCAGGTATCGGCAGTACATTGGAGCCGATGTGGGTGCGGGAATCCGAAGCCAAGTTCAGGAGGGCTCCTATACGGCAATGCTGTTCGGAACGGGCTACGAGAAGGCAAGCCGGGTAACCATTGGTTGCTCTCAAAAGGGGCGCATATGGTCGCGCAACGGTGGGCGGATCCTGGACTGGATGGAGTGGTGCAGGAGCGTTGGGGCCAAACTTTCTGACGAGACCATCAATATTGATGGGATATTTGAAGGAATGTTGTTCTCGGATCAAGTAGATGCAATCCCTGGCGATCGCGCTGTGATCGGTGTTGATTGGGATGATTTCTTTTTTTCGAACATGATCGAGAGGACCGATCTCCGAACAGAGGAAGTGGTCACTCCTATTGAGGATGCATCTCTTTCTCTGCGTGGCCTGAGAGAGGACCGATCGAATCTGGAGTTCGACCTCGAAGTGGACGGGACTGTTTTCTCCTATACGCTCACCCTCACTAGGGAACATACAGAGGGCTATGACGTGAGGTGTCACAGCGAGCACGACGTTGAAGTGACCATAGGAAGAAAGAATCCGATTGCCGGGCAGGAGTTTTTTCGCCACCATCCGCCTATCTTCTGGTTAGATGACACTTCCTGCCTCGCTGACGGCTGCCTTTTGATCCGCTCCAGGCAAGATGGATACGGAGGAAGCTTGCGACATGAGGCCATTGAAGAGCGAGATTGGCAGGGTGTCAACATCCAAGCAGAGAGCCAGGGCCCTGAGAAAAGGCCTGATTCGATCCAGCGCCGATTCATCGAGGAAATTGAAGAGACAGATGCGATCGTAATTTTCGATGATGACGGCAGCGGAGAAATGGCCGATATTGTGGCTATCTACGAGGACGATGAGAATGTCAGGTTCACGCTTTATCATTGTAAATTCTCGTCGGAGCCACAGCCAGGATGCCGTGTGAAAGATGTCTACGAGGTTGCCTGTCAGGCGCAGAAATCTGTCAAGTGGGCGAGTTCTGCAACCGAAGCTATTGATCATCTCGAGAGGCGAGAGCGTCGTAGACGACAGGGCGGTGGTGAGACTCGCTTCGAAAGGGGGGATGTAGCAGATCTTCGAAGGCTGCAGACGGTACTTCGGTCGAAGCCGCCGGCATGGCAAGTATTGCTAGTTCAGCCTGGCCTATCTCGCGAGCAGGTTATTGCGGATGCCGCAGGGCCAAGAGCCATCCTCCGGGTCCTGGGGGCAACTCAAGCTTATCTGTCTGAGACGTTTGATATGAGTCTGCGGGTCGTGGTAAGTCCTTAGCGTTCATGATCGTCCATCGACCATGGATACAATATTGGGTGGTCTTATGCGCAAAGTGGTGTGGAATACGGTGGACGTTATTGCGACAGGGTTGATCGCACTTTTCATCGGCCTGCTATCACCCAGTGGGTGGCGGGAGCGGTGTTCAGATTGAGCCATGGTTGCGCGAGACCTTGGGCAGTGCGGTGGAGACGAGATTAATGAGGCAGGATCTGTGAGGCTTAGCGAAAAGCCAGGTGATCAGGTTGGGAGAGAGCATGCTTGGCCGGCTTCTTAATACGCTTCGCTACAGGTTAAGCCGTGAATTGCGGGAATGGCGCAAGGCCAATGAGGTTCTTCGTGAGACCGCCTGGCCTTGGTATCAGAAGGCACTCATTGCTGCTGGAAAACGCCCGGTGAGAGTCCCCCTGGAATTACTTTTTATTGTTCTTGTGCTATCCGCAGCGGTATGGGCTTGCCATACGCTGGCCGCCTTGGTATCGACCAATTCAACCCCGCCGCGGATCGGTATCGAGCAGCACTTCTTCACTCTTTGGGCTGTCCAGGCAGCCGTCGCGGCAATGATCTATCCGATCGTTATTGGTTTCGTAACCTTGCTACTCCAGCGCCGTCATT
Organism: uncultured bacterium; assembly: GCA_965233025.1. Classification (GTDB taxonomy): domain Bacteria; phylum Nitrospirota; class Nitrospiria; order Nitrospirales; family Nitrospiraceae; genus Palsa-1315. The sequence goes on along the minus strand of CBDDRH010000032.1, from coordinate 5,119 downwards.
CCGCCAAGGCCAGTCTACATGTCTATCTGCATGACTCCGCCGCTATCCTGACCAGTCTAAGCGCCCTGTTCCTTGTTGCCGCCATGGGGATTCAGTTTTTCTTTCTTTCCGCAGCTGGTGACTCGGTTGTAGCCAATTGGCTTATTTTCGACGGGCTTTGGTTCCTGGCAAATATCCTTGGTGTTGTCTGGTTTCTCGCCCGGACATTTGATTACCTGAGACCAGAACGGCGTGCCACCATTATGCGCGCCTACGCAGTCAACCATGTCTGGCCGAATGAGGTTCGCCGCAACCTTGAGTACAATCTATTTATGGGGGCTGTCTATTACGGATGGCTTCCTGGTCCGGTTTATGGTGACGAACAAGCAGAATCGAGTACGGCAGTGCTTCCTGGTCCCGTCGGCCGGGATATGGGAAGTATCCAGGTCACTGATAAGCAGAAAGGGGCATGGAAAATAGCTGATGTGAGGTTTCGCCTCTTATCGCTGGCGATTCGTAGCTGGCAGCGTAGAGAAGAAAAGCTCGCAATACCGTCAGAGGAACGACCGGACTCCTTGCTCGGACTACGTCACTCCCGATTATTGGTTCTACCATCCGTTTCAGGTGAATCGTTCAAGCCGAATGTTGGACTCTGCCGCACGGAGGGTGGTAAAGGGTTGCGGTGGTGGGAGCGGCTGCTGGTTCACTGGTCGTTTGTGCTTTCTCCGGCCACTGAAAAACAATCGTCCCTGAGCATCAGCGATCTCATGAATGGACTGATCACGGAGGTGCAGGTCGCAATGGAGGCAGGTGAAGACGTCGTGTTCCGGGAGGCCTTGCATGAGCTGATCGATTTGCATGCGAAATTGATACAGGCAGGCGACTTCGTCACTGATGCAGGACAACACGATAACTATGCCAATCTGGTTGATCGCAATGACGCATTTGAGGCTCAGATGCATAACCTGTGGGCCCGCGAGTACCGTCGGCTTCTGGAGGCCGCGGTCGAGAGGCTTGCAGTAAACGACACCTATTTTAATCACATGGTGCATGTATCAGGCTGGTTAATCGGCCGCTTGGGGGCGATACGTCCTGTTGCAATTTCCGCGCACCTCATTAATTTGTCACGTTTTCTACACTATCGGCTGAATCGGTGGTGGTCGAAAATTGTAGAGGAACAGGGATTGTTTGATCATGGTCCGTGTGAGCTCGGGTTTCTTAATCTACCAGCCTTCACGGTCTACGAGTCCGCTATCAAGAATTATATAGGGAGCTGGGAGTCCCTGAAGAATAACAACTTCCTACCACCACGCGACAAACCGATCATATGGGGCGAGTATGAGGAGATCACCGAGTTATATACGAGGCATCTGGACAGCACGCTGTACATGTTGTTCGACAGCCTATCACTCGGTAACAAGGAAGGCGCAGAATGGCTTTGTGACACACTCATAAAGTGGTGGAACACAATTCATTTCCGGTTTGATAACACCTATTTCTATATTCGGGATGAACGAAGCCTGACCCTGGAGCTCCTGCGTAAGCCATGGGATGAGTCAAAAGACGTTATCGATCTTTCTACGGCAGGAAACGACGAAGGTAATGCGCCAAAGGCGCTCTGGGCTGCTTGTGTTCACAATTATTGGATTGACCTATGTTGTGTGTCGCTCTATGCCATGCTTCAGCTGGGTAAAGACTGCGACTGTGAAAGGTCATTGCCTGCACAACTGGCAGTGGCCCTGGGTCAGGGCAGGGCTCCGCGAGCGGGTGGAGCCGGGATCGGTGAGCAATGGCCACTCCAGACTATAGAAGACTTATTGATTGCCATCATACGGCAATACTACTTTGATGGTGGCTACCATCGAGGTTACCGCGCCCGGCTCGACAAGGTGGTCGAGGGAGTTTCCAGCCAGGGAAAACCGGCGATGGTCCCCGGACGTGTTTATTCTGGGTGGGGAATGGATGACCTGGATGCCCTGCGCGATGGGCAATTGGTTCTCCTGTGCCTGTTTGTGAGGGAAGGCTGGGCACCGTCAGCGCGGCTGATGGAAACGATACAGAAGTGGGGTGAGCGGGAAGACGCCAGTCTGCGGGCCTTTATTGATCAACTTAAACAATGGAAAACCCGGTTAAATGACTTGGACTTTCGAGCCTATGAGAACAGCTTCTCTTGTATTCAGACTGGGTTCGGTGCTGCTGCCGGACTTCAGGATGCCATAGCAAGGCTGGATGCTGGTATTGATCAGATGGTGAGCAGCATGGATGGTTTCCGGATAGAACAGTTGCGGGGTGCGCCGATCAGCGACAAACGACTCAATGCGGTCGCGATGTGGAGCTCTAAATCAGGTTTTAACGCGGATAGTGCGGATATTCCGGTTTCATTGTTTCGAGAGGTTCGGCCTTCGACAGAGGCATATGCTGAGCACACGCTCGTTATTCGGGAGATGAACAAGGGCGAGTTTGTCGAGCCTCCGATGGCACAACGGGCTAGCAATGAGAATGAATGGTTTGATCGGACGGTAAGCAGTCATGTGGCAGGGGCTGTCATGGGGGATATGTTGAAGGCATCGCACTCTGTGATAGTCGATGTTGACAGTCCTTTAGGCTATTGGCAGCAGATCAAAACAGCGGCAGCAAGGATACGTAAGGAAGGAGGAACACCAATACTTTTCGTCGCAAACCGATCAGAGCCACGCTGGCTATTGGATTGGAGCAGAAGTACCTACGATGAGCGAGTACAGCGTCCAGAGGATCTTCGATTGGTTCGTGATAAACGATTCGACCGTGAAGGCTATGTGGGAAGCCTGAATGAAATCCCGGTGTATGCTGCTCCGATTGGCCCGGGTTCGTCATATCTTATCCCAGAAGAAATCTTGGATACTCTGGTATTCACGGAGTTCGAGGATGGAGTGTTTGTTCAAGTATCGTGTGAGCCGGTGTCTGGTAAGGATACCTTGGTGAATATCAATCTGTCCTGGAGATTCCAGCTGGATTTGCAGGAAGGCGATTGTGTACGAATACGATATGCTGCTATTACGAACCCATAGGGTGAAGATAGGCACGGCAATACAACCACTCGACGGTGGATGGTATGTGATGTCAGGCCTTCCTTGTCTCAATACTAAGCGGCAGTAGCCGGTCATGAGCATACTCCTGGCCATAGAACTGAGGATCCCACAGACGAAGATGTATGCCATACTACGCGGCATGAGATCCGTAACCGCTTGGAAGCTCGCCGATGCTCTGGTGGTCGCGCTAATCGCGCTGGTCATCGGACTGCTATTCGCCTGGTGGATAGGTGCGGTCGTGTTTCTTCTTGGGCTCGCGGCTGTGCTTCGCGGGAAGGCCAAGCGCACATCTTCGCTTTCTCGTAGCGAGCCAGGACCTTCTGATGACGAAAGCGAGTGGTACTACTACCGTTACGGTCCCCATCATGGAAAAACGAGAAAGGATTGAGCCGGCGGGCTCCGGTTGCCTCAGCGCTGCTTATGTACCCCAACCATCAGGCTATTCGTCCTCATCCTTGAAGAACCTGTCCTTTAGCTGACCGAGCTGCTTCTTGCTGGGTAGTGCCTGGTCGGCACCGTTCCTGATCGCATCCCCCAGAAGCGTTTGGTTATCCGGGTCCGTACGTCCCTCAGCTTCGGCCTTTACGGCGCTGCTTGATGCACGAACATCGCGTTCCCCGCGATCGATTATGTTGCCACTGCTGTCGCGCTCTTCTTCCGTTTCCTTCTGGATGGCGGCGAATCCCTGGCGGACCTGAACCTCGGTCGGAACGCCGGCGTGATCGGCCGCGTGCCGGGCGACACCCTGGAAATTGGCCGCCCGGTCCCGGATCCCACCGGGTTCAATTTCTTTGTTGGATACCGAGGCCATGTACGTGTCGCCTTTCCTGAATACGTCGTCCTTGGTTGGCGCGTCACGCAACCCGGCCAGTTCCAGCCCCTCGTTCCGGCCGTACTCCTCGGCGTAATGGGAGATGGCCCGCATGGCCGTTGCGTCTCCCGCCGCCGCGCGGGCGAACAGGGTGTCCACCTCCTGCTCGCTCCAGGTCGGGTCGAGGCTCCCAGGACGAGAGAAAATGCCTTTGTCGGCGCCGATCATGTGATCACGCACCTGCATGGCGACATCTGCGCTGAAGGCGAAGCCGTGTTCCTGGACCCTGGACTGGGCTTCCTGCCAGGCGGCAGCTTCCTGCAGGGTGGCGGTGGTGGCGTGGCGGTGACCGATTTGCTGCTGTAGGCCACCGGACACCTCTTGCGCCAGGCTGTCGCCGGTCCGTTGGTGGACGCCGGCGGCTGCGGTGTGGCCGGCGTCGATGGCGGCCTGCCAGTGTTTGCCGTACTGGGTGCCCTCGGCGTAGCGCAATGCATCCTGCCAGTCCTCCCTGATCTGCGCATCGCTTGTGCCCTTCAAGTCCAACTGGCCTCGCAAGGATACTGGGCTCACCAGATCGAGCACCTTCGGATTCTGGAAGGCAAGCGAGGCCAGCCCAAGCATTTGAGCAGCCTGACTCGCGCTGTAGCCCCGATTCTGGCCAAACTCGTCGGCGAGGCGCTGGGTCTCGCCGAACTCGCGGCGGAACGCGGCCATGTCGGAGCGGTTCCAATCCAGGCTGACGCCGGTCTCCGTGGCGGTTTGGCCGGTGAAGCGTTCCATCTTGCTGTAGTTGGCCGACACTTGGTTCGCGTAGTCGGCCACCTGCGTCTGCGCGGCCTGCAGCGAGGCGGTGGCCTGGGTCTGGACCGAGGATTTCACGGCGTCGCCGATGTTGGCGGAGAAGGGAAGGTTGGACTGGGGCACGTCGACGTAGCGGCCCTCCGGCGTGGTCGTGTACATGGCGCCGGTGGCCGGATTACCCATAGTGGAGACACCCGCCTGCCAGCTCGGGCTCTGGTTCTGTTGCCACCAGCCGGCGTTGCCGATGCTGGTGTTGCCGAGGCTGATGTTGCCGGTGGAGGCCTCGTCGGCGGCCCGGCTCACGGGTGCCTCGTAACTCTGGGCGACGCGGCTGGCGAGGCTCGCCATCATGGCGCCGCCCTGGTTGACCACCAGATAGGAGATCATCGGGATGGAGAGGCTGAGATAACCGGCGATCAGCGCGGTGTCGCTCATGACCTGGCCGAGGCCGGTGTAG
>CBDDRH010000031.1:0-4681 GCA_965233025.1 uncultured bacterium | reverse complement strand
GCGCCATGTGAACCGCAACTGCACGATTATCCGCTTCCCAAGCGAGAAAGTGCCCGCAGCGCTCATCCCCTATCTCGATCTTGACGAAACGCGTTCCGAAGCGATGGAGGCGCTCATCAACCAGGCCCGCACCGACGCGGACATGACCAACAGCAAATGTGCTTACGCAGAGACCGACGTCGAGGCGGCGTTGATCTGTGGCCTGTTCAACACCATCCCGCCTCGAACCGATCCTCTGGCGTTTCGGGCTTCGTCCGCCGCCGGCCCGACGGTCGGGTAACCCAGAAATTCGAGGTGATCTATGTACAACTGCGCCAACGACGTTCTTGCCTATCACGATGACGAGGTGACTCTCCCGCAGGCTGAGCGGACCAATATGCGCGGACGGCGTGATGCCAATCGCGAGCGCCTGAAGAAAGGCCTGAAGGATAAGGGCAAGCCCACGCCGCGCGAGTTCGCCAGCCAAGGCAGCTACGCCATGAAAACGATGACGCAGCACCCAGCCAAGGACTACGACATCGATGATGGCGCCTATTTCGATAAGGCCGTTCTCATTGGCGAGCGCGGCGCGGAGATGAGTGCACTGCAAGCTCGCCAGATGGTGCGGGACGCGCTCGACGACGGCTCATTCAAGACCCCGCCCGAAGTGCGCAAGAACTGTGTGCGTGTCTATTACCTCGCTGGATATTGCGTGGATGTGCCGGTCTACCGCCGCGTGACAACCCAGGACATCTTTGGGAACGAAAGCTACCACCACGAACTTGCCAGCAGTGACTGGAAGCGCTCGGACGCGCGCGACGTGTCGAAGTGGTTCGAAGACGAGAACACGAAGCAGAGCCCGGACGCCGTCAATGGCCGTCAACTCCGCCGCGTGGCGCGTGAAATCAAGAAATACGCACGCAGCCGCGAAAGCTGGTCCGGTCAAATCCTCAGCGGCTTCGGCATCACCAAGCTCGTGACGGAGTGCTTCAGAGGCGACATGTGGAGGGAAGATCGCGCCCTCTACGAGACGATGAAGGCCATCCGCGACCGGCTTAACTGGAACCTCGTTGTTGCACATCCGGTAACACCCGATCAAACTATCACGAAGGGCACGGATGATCCTCGCGCACGCTTCCTGCGCGCGCGCCTGACCGAGGCGATCGACACGCTCGCCCCGCTGTTCGAGCACGACTGCACACGCACAAAAGCCCTGAAATGCTGGGACAAGGTCTATGCGACGACCTTCTTCGGCAATCGGGATGAAACCAAGATCGAGAAGAAGTCTGCCCTTCTCAAGGTCGCGTCCGTTGCGCCGCCTGCAGGAGCTTTCACTTTCCCCAACGCGCCGCGCGCGGACGACAAGCCGAGGGGATTTGGCTGATGTGGTTCATCCACAATCCCGAGCGCCTGAAAACGGAAGTAACCGGCATCGAGGCCCTCCGAGCGAGTGCGCCTTGGCTGGCGGTCGCGGCGCCGCGCATGATGAAAGGTCTGCAGTTCGCCGTTGATTTCGACATGGTCGTCAACGGGGAAGTCCTGCCATTCACCTTGACCTACCCGGCCTTCTTTCCGGAAACGCCGCCCTCTGTTCTGCCTCGGGACGGTCTGCACTACTCAAGCCACCAATGGGGACATGGAGGCGAGTTTTGCCTCGAGTACAGGACGGACAACTGGGACCCCGCGGTAACCGGCGCGATGATGATCGAAAGCGCTTACCACCTTCTCTCCGGTGAGCAGCCGGCACTGGATCGGCGAGGCGTCGTACCGAGCGCGCATCAGGCATCCCTCGGTCAGCAATTGCGTAGCGCGAGCTGCCGAGCGTTCCTGACCAGTGGATTGCGCGATTACATCGCCGCCCTGGAGCCTGGATCCGGCTATCCCTGCAATATCGTGGAAACGCACGGCCCTCGCCGGACGTGGACTGCCTATATCGCCTCGATCGGCCCCGTATCAGAGATTTTTCGGCAATAGTGCCTTGCTTCAACGCTGCACGGTCCAGAGCGGATAATCACCCATTCCGCCTTCGGAATGCTTCCGGGCTCATGCCGGTATGTCTTTTGAAGGCCGTTGAAAAATTGCCGAAATTCTCGAAGCCGAGATCCAGCGCGATTTCGGTGATCAATTTCCGGGTACCCAACACAAGTTCGACCGCTGCGGCCATCACCGTGTTGTGGGCATACCGGCAAGCCGAAGATCGTCCAGACGATCAACCAGGGTGGTTATGCGCAGAAGACGATGACCCAACCGCCTGAGAATGATCAGGAAAGCCGCTACGATATCGACCTCGGTGTGGTCTTTGAGCAGGACGACGCAGCCGGACCGCGCACCACCAGGGGCTGGGTTCGCGATGCCATAGCCCGCAAGGCCACCAAAATGAAGAACGACCCCGAGACGAAAAAGAAATGTGTTCGGGTCGTTTACGCAGACGGCTACCAATGCGACTTTCCGGTATTCCGTCGGAGTGGCGCCGAAGATAGCTGGAGCTACGAACTGTCTGATGGTGACGAATGGACCGCCTCTGATCCACGCTCAATGAACGCTTGGATCGATGATAAAGTCACGAATATGAGCCCTGAGGCATCTGGGAGCTACCAACTCCGCCGTATCATTCGTCTCGGCAAGTTTTACGCCAAAACCCACGCTTCGCGGCTGAATCTTAAATTTCCAAGCGGTTTAGTAGCCACAGCAATCTTCATCGAGGCATACGTCTCGGTTTATGGGCGAGACGATGAGGCATTCCGTGAAACGCTGCGGGCCATATCTCTCCGCTCGAAGCACAGCCCGGTCTATGCCAACGGCGTCCAGATATCGGACGAAAAGGACGTGGATAGGATCGGTCGCTTGATCAATGAGGCGGAGGCATCTGTCAAAGACCTTGACGCCTTATACGATGACGCGGCAGAAGCTGATGCAAGGAAGGCATGGCGCAAGGTGTTCCGCCACAGCTTCTTTGACGCTACAGAGAATGATGAGGCCTCTGCCTCTGCGACGTTGGAGCCCAAGTCGGCAATCGGTGTGGGACTTGCGACTCCATTCCTTGCTTCTGCGGCGGTGGCTGCAGTCTCTGACGCCGAGAGGTTAGAGAGAATGGAGGCCGCAGTTAGCGTAGGGCAGAGCGGTGGTGGCAGTGGGAGACCTTGGTCGAACTGAATGGCTGCACCATTCGTTCCTGACGATCTACTGTCTGAAGTGGCATACGCTACGGCCGCTAATCAACCGGAGTTAATCGTCACCGCGTCGAGTGATGGAATTGTGCTGGAAGGTAAGTTCGTTGTATCGGGCCCAAAGGGGCCATTCGACGCCTATGACGTTCGAGTGGATATCCATTCGCAGTTTCCGTGGGTGGAGCCAATCGTAAGGGAAACGAGTGGTCGAATTCCCCATCATCCCGATTATCACGTTAATCACGATGGTAGTTGCTGCGTCACCGTCTGGGAGCACTGGCTGGCTAGCGTAAAAGATCACTCGTTCACTTCTTTCATGAACGGGCCGTTGCATCAATTTTTTCTGGGACAGGTTCATTTTGAGAAGACCGGTAAATGGCCGTTTGGTGAGTATGCGCATGGAGAGGAGGGGCTTCGAGAGGCTTATGCCGAGGTTCTCGGTACTCCGAACAAAAAGAAAGATATTTTATATCATCTACGACTGCTGTCCCAAGATTGGCCGAAGGGTCATTGGTTATGCCCATGTGGCAGCGGCCAGCCGCTACGTTGCTGCCACCAAGTCGATCTGATGTTTCTTCACGAGAAACTTTCGCCGCAACTTGCGCGCCGGATGATTCGTCGCCTCGAAGATTCAGCGAAGAAGAAGTGATTATTTTTGTATTCATGAAGGCAACATTTACCATATCTGATCGTACATAAAGGCTATAAGCGGTTTCACGCTTCCGCGCGACAATTGTTCCGTTTGTCTTATCGAAGAACGGAGCCGCCCCCATGACCCCCACCAAACTCCTCATCGGCCAGATCACCATTGTGTTCGCGATCGTCATTTTGGGCGTGTGGGCGGCGACGCAGTGGTGCGCGGACATGCTGGGCTATCAAGCGCAGTTGGGCAACCCGTGGTTCGTGCTCCTCGGCTGGCCGGTCTATGAGCCGTGGAAGCTGTTCAAGTGGTGGTATTTCTATGAGGCCTATGCGCCCGAGATTTTTGACAAGGCCGGGATGCTCGCAGGCGCTTCCGGTTTCATGGGCTGCGCGGCGGCGGTGATCGGTTCGCTGTGGCGGGCGCGGCAGAGCCGGTTGGTGACGACCTATGGTTCCTCGCGCTGGGCTTCGATCCGGGAGATCAGACAAGCCGGGTTGTTTCGATCCGCAGGCGTGTTTCTCGGTCAGTTTCAGGAAAAATACCTGCGCCATGATGGGCCGGAGCATGTCATGGCCTTTGCGCCGACGCGCTCGGGCAAGGGCGTCGGGCTGGTGGTGCCGACGCTTTTGTCGTGGACCGGCTCGGCGGTGATCCACGATATCAAAGGCGAGAACTGGCAATTGACAGCCGGCTGGCGCGCGAAGTTTTCGCATTGCCTGCTGTTCAACCCGACCGACCCGCGTTCCGCCCGTTACAATCCGCTGCTCGAAGTGCGCAAGGGAGCGGACGAGGTGCGCGATGTCCAGAATATTGCCGACATCCTCGTTGATCCCGAAGGCGCGCTCGAACGCCGGAACCACTGGGAAAAGACCAGCCATGCGCTGCTGGTCGG
>CBDDRH010000030.1:0-18012 GCA_965233025.1 uncultured bacterium | reverse complement strand
GACTGTCGAAGAGGTCGCGGCAGCATCTGCAAACGCTGGCTACCCAGCATTGGTGAAGGGGTAGGGCCGACAGAATGAAGGACGCGACAATTCTCAAGACAGGTATCATCGGATCGATCATTGCGGCGATCTGCTGCTTCACGCCGATTCTGGTGATCGGACTTGGGGTCGCTGGCTTGTCGGCCTGGATCGGCTGGATCGACTATGTGCTCATTCCAGCGCTCGCCCTGTTTCTCGCGATCACTGCCTACGTGCTCTGGCGGCGGCGGCAGGCGGCGGCGTGTTGCGCCAGCGAAACACAATCGAACAAAGGAAGGGCCTAGAATGACCGCTAGTTACAGCATCGGGGGAAACAGCAAGGGTGACTACGATCTCGCCGTCATCGGCGCGGGTTCGGCGGGTTTCTCCGCTGCGATCACAGCGGCCGAGGCGGGCAAGCGGGTCGCGTTGGTCGGCCACGGCACCATCGGCGGCACCTGCGTCAATGTCGGCTGTGTGCCGTCAAAGACGATGATCCGGGCCGCCGAGGCAATCCATGACGCAGGGATGGCAAAGCGTTTTCCAGGTCTCTCCGGGATGGGGCAAGTGGATGACTGGGCCGCGGTGATCGCTGGCAAGGATGCGCTGGTGGGCGGACTTCGGCAGAAGAAATACACTGATCTGCTGCCGGGCTATGAAGAAATTACCTATATCGATGAAGGCGCGGCCCGGCTTGTCGAAGGAGGAGTTGAAGTCGGCGGGCGTATGATCCGCGCGCCCAGGGTCATCATCGCGACAGGCGGGCACCCGGCGCTGCCGCCTATTCCCGGCATCACAAACGTACCGGCGCTCGACAGCACATCGCTTCTGGCGCTGGAAATCCTGCCTGACAGCCTTATTTTCCTGGGCGGCGGCTATATCGGTGCGGAGCTTGCGCAGATGATGGCACGGATGGGAGTGCAAGTGACGGTGGTCTGCCGTTCGCGCCTGCTGCCGCAGGTGGAGCCAGAGGTGTCCGAGGCGCTGACCACGGTGTTCCACGCCGAGGGCATCACAATGCACTGCGGCATCACCTATGACGCCTGCCACACGAAAGACGGGCGAGCCGTGCTGTGCATCGAGGAAGGAGGCAAGCGGCTGGAGCTTACCGCAGATCATTTGGTCGTGGCTACCGGGCGCACGCCCAATACGCAAGGGCTGGGGTTGGAAGCCATGGGGATCGAGACCGACAAGCGCGGCGCGATCATCGTTGGCGACGACATGACCACCTCGCGGCCCGGCGTCTACGGTGCAGGCGATGTAACCAACCGCGAACAGTTCGTCTATATGGCGGCTTACGGCGCCAAGCTAGCCGCGCGCAATGCGGTGCTGGACGGCGCGGAGCGCTATGACAACAGCGCTATGCCGTGGGTTGTCTTCACGGATCCGCAAGTGGCGGGAGTCGGCCTCTCCGAGGTGCAGGCTATCAAGCGCGGATTCAAAATCAAGACGTCGGTCGTACCGCTTGACCAAGTGCCGCGCGCGCTCGCAGCACGCGATACCCGTGGGATCATCAAGCTGGTGGCGGATGAGAACACCGACCGCTTGCTCGGGGCGCAGATACTCGCGCCCGAAGGCGCCGACTCGATCCAAACCATGGTGCTGGCAATCAAATTCGGCATGACCACACAAGACCTCGGCGCAACGATTTTCCCATATCTGACCACGGTCGAGGGACTGAAGCTCGCGGCGCAAGGCTTTGGCAGAGACGTGACAAAGCTTTCGTGCTGCGCGGGCTGACAACGGCCAAGATATTGGCCCCGATCACAAAGAATCAGCCTTGATGGTAAAGGAGAGCACTAGCATGAAGACCACATCACGTTTCGCCGTCGCCGTTTTGGTCATGGCATGGTTTACGACCGCCGCGTTGGCCTCCGGCCCGAGCTACCAGACTGAAGTTGCCGGCCTTGCCTGCCCCTTTTGCGCCTATGGCATCGAGAAGAAGTTGACCGCCATTGAAGGCGTCGAACGCGTTGAGACGAACATCAAGGAAGGGACGGTGATCGTCATCATGAAGGATGGCGCCAGGCTCGATAAGGCGACGGCGGAAAGGGCCGTCAAGGGCGCTGGTTTTACCCTGAAAGGGTTCAAGCTGCTCACAGCGGGTGGCGGCCAATGAGGTGCAGAGCGCAAACCATCAGGCATTGGCACATTCCCGCTCTCAGCCTCATGCTGGTCGCAGCAGCGATCGGTGGTTTATCGGAGGCTCACGCTGCGCCCGAGACGTTCAACACCGCGCTTCCCGTCGGCGAGGGCGATTTCGTCTTCCGCGAGCAGTTCCTTGCGATCAAGGCGAGCGACGACCCGAGCCCCGCAGACCGGAGTCTCGACGTTCTCGGCGGCGTCTCGGTGCTCGGTTACGGCGTCACCAGTGACCTGGCGATCTTCGGCATGCTGCCCTATCTCGACAAGGAGCTTGATCTCACAATGCCGGGGGGTCAGCGAATCACTCGCAGCACAAGCGGCATTGGCGACGCACAGGTCTTCGCCCGCTACACAATTTTCCAGAAAGACATGAGCGGCAGCAATTTCCGCATCGCGCCGTTCGCCGGAATCAAGCTGCCCACGGACGACGACAATGATCGCGACAGCTTCGGCCGGCTGCCACAGCCGCTCCAGCTCGGCTCCGGCTCATGGGACCCGTTCGGCGGCGTGATCGCGACCTGGCAGACGCTCGATTACGAGATCGATGCGCAACTCAGCTACCAGGCCAATACCGAAGCTAACGGCTTCGAGTTCGGCGACGAGTTCGGGTTCGACACCTCGCTGCAGTACCGCCTATGGCCGCGCGAACTCGGTGGCGGTGTCCCCGGCTTCCTCTATGGCGTCGTAGAGACGAACCTGCTGCATCAGGCAAAGAATAAGATCAGCGGTGTCAACGATCCCAACTCCGGCGGCACCAAGCTGTTCCTCTCGCCCGGCCTCCAATACGTCACCAAAAGGTGGGTGCTCGAAGCGATCGTGCAGCTTCCCGTCGTTCAAGACTTGGGCGGTACGGCGCTCGAAGACGACTTCATCGTGCGCACTGGCTTCAGGGTGAATTTCTGATGGCCATGATCAAAGCACGCACCGTGCTCAAAATCCTCGGCGGCATCGTCCTCGGCGTGATCGTTCTGGCTGCGGCGGGTTGGATCGCCTTCGTACCATCTGCGAAGGAGCCGCCTTATGAATTCGTCAAGGCCTGGGGTGAGAAGGGCGCCGGCCCAGGCCAATTCAGTGACCCTACGGGGATCACCGTTGCCGATGGCGAGGTGTTCGTGGCGGATTCGCGCAACGGCCGCATCCAAGTCTTCGATCTCGACGGCAATTTCAAGCGGATGTTCGGCAAGCCGGGCGACAAACCAGGCGCGCCAGGCGGGGTCGCCGTCGGCACGAATGGCGAACTCTACGTCGCAGACTTCTACGGGCAGCGAGTCCAGGAACTAAAGCCCGATGGGGCATTCATCCGTCAGTGGGGCAAGACGGGCCGGTCGAGCCACGCAATGGGTCATTTCTACTACCCGACAGACGTGGCGCTCGACCGAACAGGCAATGTCTACATGGCTGACGGCTATGGAAACCGGATTCAGGTGTTCGCCTCGGACGGAAGTTTCCTGCGCAAATGGGGCGGCCCGCTCGCGCGCGGCATCTACGGTCCGTTCAACGGCTGGTTCACGACGGTGACATCGGTCGTTTTCGACGAGCATGGAAATCTGTTCGCCGCCGACTTCTACAATCACCGGGTCCAGAAATTCGCAGCCGACGGCACATTTCTCACGAGCTTCGGCGACAAGGGCACGGGAGCCGGCAAATTCGATCACGTGATCGCCGTGGCGGTGGCAGAGGATGGCACCGTGTTCATTGCCGACTTTCTCAACAACCGCATTCAGAAGTGGCGGCCAAAACAATGAACAGGCGACCGGCAAGGATTGCCGGAGCGATAAGCGAGGCTTCGCCAATGCAGCTTAAGCGATGGCAGACAGCGACATTGATCGTCCTGCATATCCTCTTGGCGGCCTTCGCGACGAGCGTTCTGGTCTATCGCGCTCAAGGATGGGCGCCGGAGGCAATCGATTTTGGGTGGCTGTCTTATCGCGCCTTTAACATCTATGTCTCGCTCGCGCTCATAAGCTTCCTCGTTTGGGCGCTGCTCCGCCGCCACCGCCTTGCACTGCCGTTGCTCGCCGCATTTACTCTCTTTCATCTGATCGACGGAGTGATCATCGGCTTCTGGACCAAGGCGATTATCCACCTTGTGACCCTGATTCTGATGGCTTGGGTCGTCTACGAGAGAAGGCTCCACCTTGCTCCGACATCCGGCGTCGAGCGAGCGCGATAAGGCAGGAACAGTTGAAGTATGGTGATGTTGCCGATCCTGTTTCTTTGCTAACCCGCCGCGCTGACGCAGATGGTCGTCACTGCGCCCGTAAGACCGGCGGCGATGGTGGATCCGGTCGATCATAGCGGCGAGGTGGGTGATAACGCAGACATTCAGGCTGCGTCCCTGCAATGTTTCCAGTGCCTGCACCGCCATATCGAGAGTCTCCGCGTCGAGCGATCCGAATCCTTCATCGATGAACAGCGTATCGACAAAGGATGCCCGGCCTTTGAGACCTGAAAACGCCAGCGCGAGCGCCAAAGAGACCAGGAAACGTGATCGCAATCAGAGGGGGAGAGCCATCCCCTGCCTGCAACTCGCCAGCGGAACGTGAGCCAGTTCTGAGACGAGTAGCCACGCCCGGTCACCGCGCCCCAAAGGATGAGAATGTTGATACCGGAGTAGCGGCGCCGGGTTGCCGCGTGCTGGGGCAGGCCCAGCCCAGCGCAGACATCCGGCCCGCCCCAGGGCTGGACCCAGGGCACGCGCCCGGCCTCCAGTTCGGCAATGATCTTACCGGTGATTTCGGTATAAAGGCTCGCCCGGTCCCGACCGGGGTGAGCGCGAGTGGCTAAACGTGGCATCGCAGATCTCCGCGACGGGCCAGCGAGAGCCTCTCTCTCACCTTAAACCCGTCACGGGAAACCCGGCCTTCCTCTCACTCTCAGGTGGCGTCGCGGGGTCTCCCCGCTTGAAGGGGTGACGGAAAACCGCTGTTGGCGGGGTTGTAGGCAGGGGAAGGCTTTCCCCGTCTGATCCCGCTCCCAGTGTCGATCTGTATTACCGGTTTTTTAGGCGCTATGTGACGAAACCTCGGCTAGTTCTGGAGAAAGCAGAGGAAGCTTCACCACTCGCGCCGTCGTTCCTCCGGCATCATCTTTTCGTAGGAGTCTGCTTCCGGCTCCTCCTCGAAAGACCTGAAGGGCGCTGCATCACCCAATAACAGCAACGAGATGGCGAAATCAAACTGCTCGGCGAACACAGTCATCTCCCGCACCGGTTCACTGAACCAAACGCCTTCACCATGATCGATACTTGCCCGACCGTCGACGAGCCCGTCTTGCTTGACCGGCAGCGACATATACGGGATTTCGATTGGTCCAGCGGATGTTCTAAAGAAAGCCCCCGACTTCAGCGCAGCGGTGCTTGAACGTGCCCAAAGGACAAAGCCGTCGCGCGATACGACGAGTACGGCCCGTTTCTCGGTGTAGCCAAGCCACCGAAGTACGGTAGCTATCAACGAAACACGGTAACGGTCGGCGCAATGGGAAATCATGTCGAGATCGACCTTGGCTTTGGCGTCGATCTGCCGGCGAAAATCGTCCAGCGGCATCAGAAAATTGGCGGCGAAGACGTTGGCCTGATGCTCAATCTGTCCATAGGCGGAATCCCAACGCACCACGTCCTGCTCACCGCAGCGAATCCCATTGGGGTAAGCCAAGCGATGCAGAAGGAAATGGCCAAATTCGTGCGCGAGCGTAAAATTGATCCGCCCCATCGAACTGATCCCATTGTTGTAGATGATCCCCCAACCCTTGCGCTTGGCGGGTGCACGGAAGAGTGCGCCGTCGAAATTCGGTAGATTCTCTCCTCGCACACTGATAATTGGGTCATCGGGGAATTTCTGGGCCGTGTATTCCTTGGCTACCATCGGTATATCAATCGGAAACCTATCCGCCCCGAAAACAGCATTGAGGACATGGGTGATCTCAAACGCCCAGCGTTCCGGGGTGAGGACGCGAGTCATTCGTCCTCGCCCATCAGATTGACCATTCGGCGAATCTTATCCTTGGTCGACGCATCCATGTTCCGGTACTTTCTGTAGAAGGCGGTATCAGTGGCATCCTCAACCTTCACTGTCTCGGAAGTGTCCATCAGAAAGTCGACGGTGACCCCTAGAGCCATGGCGATCTTGGTAACCTTTTCCGCCGATGGGCGGGGTGGGTTCTTGTTCTCAAGTTCCCAGATATAGCTTTTAACGGACCCTGTGAGTTCAGCGAGCTTGTCTAATGTCAGTCCCTGCTCCTTCCGTAGTTTGCGTATTTTCTCTCCCAACTTATTTGTCACGGATCGCGGCTCCTGTCATCTCCGATGTTCGGTATAGGCATACTTTATAACCTTGACTACCAAATCGCAATCGTCATATTATGTTCTACATAGAGAACTTCTTGTGCGCGTATTGGCGCAGATAACTAAGGAGACCGCTCCATGAGCAAAGGCCTGAAAACCCATCACGTAGTCCCCAATCCGAACGGCGGCTGGAACGTCAAACGCGGAGGCGCGGAACGCGCTAGCAGCCACCATGACACTAAGAGCGACGCCGTCGTGCGTGCCCGCGAGGTCAGTCGCCATCAAGGCACAGAACTGCGCATCCATAATAAGGATGGCCGTATTGCCAGTAGTGACAGTCATGGCAATGATCCTCATCCGCCCAAAGGCTAATTGAAAGAAATCCGCTGATGACGATAGCAAAACATATTGAAGCGCTGCTCGAAGACTTGGCGGAATCCCTTCAGATATCTTCGATATCGAAGAGCTCGCGCACCGCGTCGGCATGTGTACGGGCGGTAAAACCTTGAAGTATGAATTCTTTATCTGCTATCGAGCCTCTCTGGTGTGATCATCCCCTAAAAGGTCGATTCCACTCAAGTCATGAATGTCCCTAGCCTATTTCTGCACGGTTTGGTCACGTTTTTCATATGATAGCCAAAATCTTGACATTTCATGATGTGTCATGATATGCTGATTGTATAGATTGGAGGTGCGCCATGGCGACCAAAGCACGTGAGAAGTTCGCAACACAGGTGAATTCGGAGATTCTGTCGGCTGTCCGCGACCTGGCACAGGACGAAGGGCGGCAGTTGCAAGCTCTGGTAGACGAGGCGCTGGCCGATCTGATCGAGAAGCGCAAACAGGGCAGGCCGCGCACGCATGTTATGGCTGCCTATCAGGCCAGTCACGACAAGTACGCGCCGCTCTACAAGAAGCTCGCTGAATGACGGACTACCTGACCGTCATCGAGGTTCTTATGATCCACGATGACCAGATAGAACGCTATGGCGGCGGGGCAGGGGTGCGGGACCGGGGCTTGCTGGAAGCGGCCCTGTTTCGCCCCCAGACTGGCTATTATGCCGATCTGATCGAAGAGGCGGCGGCGCTGTGGGAAAGCCTCGCGCAAAACCACCCTTTTATTGATGGCAACAAACGCACGGCTTTCGCTGTCACCTATACCTTCCTTGCGATCAACGGCACGCGGATCACTGCCGATGCCGAGGATACCTATGCCTTCATTATCGGCCTCTATGAGACCGGCACATTCTCAATGGATCAACTGGCCGTCTGGCTGCGCGCCAACGTCTCGGCTGATCCGCAACCCGCTCCGAAGTGAGCATAGCGGCAGACTGAACTTGCGCCATGTCAACGCCTCACGCCTTTGATCATCGGCTCTCCGGCTTGGTCGGTCGCTTCTACGATGCGGCGGCTGATAGTGCTCTGTGGGCGGGCATGGCCGATGATGTGGTGGGGTCGCTGGATTCCACCAGTGCCGTTTTGAAGCTCCATGGTGCAGACGATAGTATTCAGCTCCTCGAAAGCACCGAAAATCTGCGGGTCTCTGATTGCCAACAGTCCTGGGCGACCCATTGGCACAGGCAAGATTTATGGGTGGAACGCTCCGCAAGTTTCGGTGTCTCACGTGTTGTCACCGATCATGATCTTGTCTCGCCGATCGAACAACGCAGAAGCGGCTTCTACCAGGAATGGCTGCGCGCGCTCGATATTCATCACATGGTAGGTGCTGTTTTTCCGGGTGGAGATGGTGCGCTTGGCGTCCTCGGCGTGCACCGGCCAGAACGGGCGGGCGCTTATGATGACACAGATCGTCAGAAGGTTTCGATCCTCCTGCCGCACCTTCAACGCGCAATCTGGCTCGGCCAGCAACTCTCCATCACAGCAGCACATCGGGCCGTTGCAGAAGAGGTACTCGCGCGGATCGATGCTGCTGTGTTTGCCGTGGATGCGCGCTGCCGGATCATTTCACTGAATGCAGGCGGTGAAGCTCTCCTACATGGGGCAAGCGGTCTTTCGGCTTCACAAGGCCGCCTGAGACTGCAAGATGGTTTACTGGATCATCGTATGGTGCAGATCGTGCGCGCGAGCGTTTCCACCGCGTCGGGACGGCCTGTGCCGCCAGGGGCCGCCATGGTGGTTCCGCGCGACGGCCGTCTGCCGCTGACAATGATCATGTCGCCGTTGCGGCCTTTAGGCTTTGGGGTGCAGACACAGCCCCTGGCTCTTGTCATCGTGCGTGATCCGGAAGCCGCCACACTCAGCACGACGGCATTACGTGAACTCTTCGGCTTCACGCGGTCGGAGGCCGTGATCGCGCGTGACCTTGCCAGCGGCATTTCGCTTGACGATGTGGCAGAGCGGCGCGGCATTGGAGCCGCTACCGTCCGCTCGCATCTCAAACGCATCCTCTCCAAAACAGGGACGCACAGACAGGCTGAGGCCGTGGCCCTGATCGCCCGTAGCGTGGCGGGCATCGATCACCGCACCTGATTTTGTCCCCTGAACAGGGGACGAAACCACAACCCGATCAGCGTATCCGCATGAGATTCCGGTCCGTCAATGGGTCGCCGGTCTTCTTGGTCAGGATGTGTGGTTTGCCATGGGCATGGGTCTTATTCTTCTTGTGGTGTTGGGCATAGCGGGATTTTTCCTGGCAAGAAAGCTCGGGGTGCTGGGCTTCGTCCTGACGCTGGGAAATCGTGGCAGAAGCCGGTTCCATCGATCTGAGCGGGACGGTCAAACCATCTTCAACGTCACCCCGGCAAGACCCTCAATCGCCGCTCTGGTCGCGATTATCGTCGGTGTCGTCATGCTCATGAATGTGGAGACGCTGGAAATTATCGCATTTTTCGGCCTGATACCGCTGACCATGGGCGCGCTCGCCTTCCCGATCGGGGCGCGATACCGGCAACCGGCCACCATCACCATCGCGGAGGATGCGGTCAGCAAGGGCGGTAAATCCTGGCGGCTCGGCGAGATTGCGGATTTCAACGTGCGGCGGGGAAGCCGTATCAATGCGAACGAGCCGCCGCCGGTCGTCCAGCGGACGCCGGATGGCGGGTTGATCTACGGCAGTAAATCCACGTCTGCGATGTTCTCGCGTGCCCTCAACAGACGGATGATCGAGCGCTCTTATCTCGTCAGTTTGCGCACACGCGCGGGGAGCGATGAAACGGTTTTGAGCGGTGGGGCCTGACGCTCGACTGTGCCGAAGCACTACAGCGCGATCTGCGCGAGGCCCTTTCTACAAACGCCAAGGTTTCGGTCGGAGGTGTCGCATGAAAACTCTACCATTTTTCAAGGTCGCGGCACTGATCGCGAGCGCCGGATGCGCAGCGGCACAGACCGGGACATTTCCAGTCGTTCAAACGGAAACCGCCTTCCTTGATGCGTGTGAACAGGAGTGGGTGCAGCGCGAGCCTGCTGCGGCCCCCTGGGCGCGGGCTGAGTGCCAGGTCAAATGGCGATGGGCCATGGCATCGGGGGCGATGGCAGACACCATCCTCGCGATGAGCAAGGCCAACAGTGATGCGGCGCAAGCGCCCGCCTCGGGGTCAGGATCGGCCATGCCTGCGGGCATCGTCGTATCGCACAATGCCGCGGGCATCCGCCTTGATTGGCAAGAGCCTGGCTCTGAGGGCCGGTACAACGTCACCGGCGCGCTGCGCAGCCGTGGTGTCACCCTGCAATCGCTCGGTTGCCCACAATACCCCGGTGCATCGATGGGCCGCGAAAAGGTTATGCTGGCGGCAATGCCGGGCCGTCAGCCCTTTGTCGTGACGGTCTACAGTCGGGCGGCACCGACCGGTTTCGAGCCTGGCGTTTATGAGGTCGATGCAGATTTCAGCGGGGTTGTGCCTGACATGGCCGCATTGCAGGCGGGTCGTTATCCTGGCGGCGGGGGCCGTGCCTTTGCGATCGATCCGACCGGATGGGTCACGGAATGTCCTGATCCGGAGTAGACGCCGGATCAAGTGCTCGCCCTCTAAAAGAGAGCGAGCTGGCGCATGCCCCAGGGCACTGACTTCGGAGAGGTATCGAGCGATGGACGCCTACAGCACATTGTCGGCTTCTTTGGCCAGTTCACCTGGCGCTAACCTGTCGCAGACGGCGTCGTCAGGCGCCTTGTCTGGGGAAGCGAGAGCTCGCCGTCCGTTTGAAGTTCGTCAATCAACCATCGCCTAAACGCCCGGGCGTCTGCTCTCTTGAAGGTAATCTCTTCGCCGATCAGCCAGTAGCAGGTGTCCCCCTGCTGTGGCGATGCGCCCATATCCACGAGCCGTCCGGAGATTAGGTCGTCGTCGATCAAAGGCCTGCGGCCCAGAACAACGCCAAGGCCCTGCAAAGCGGCATCCACCGCCATTCGGATGGTATCGAAAGCGAGTGCCCGGTTCGGCGTCTCGTTGAGCACCATGCTCTGCCGAAACCACCAGGCCCAATCCTCAGCGACGGTCGTGACGTGGATCAGCGGTGCGCGCCGCACGATCTCTTCAGCAGCAAGACCTTCGTACATTTCCATCAGTCTCGGAGAGCATACGGGAATGAACGTCTCTCGCACCAATCGTAGCCATGTTCCACCGGTACCATGGGCGGGAGCCATTCGAATCGCCAAATCCACACCCGCGACATCCAGGTCGAGCTGGCGATGTTCCGTGTCGATCGTGACTTCAATGTCGGGATAACGCTCGGAGAAGCGTGTCAGCCGCGGGATGAGCCAGCGGCTGCCGAAAGTCGGAGGAACACTGACGGAGAGAGCGCCCGCTGCCCTTCTTCCAGGTATCTTCTCGCCCGCCGCTGCAAGTCCCTCGAAGGCTTCCTTGACAGGATGGAGGAAACCGGCGCCTGCCTCGGTCAACTTTAGGCCGCGCGGCTCCCGTTCGAAAAGCTGGGTGCTCAGCCACTCCTCCAAGCTTCGAACCCCGTGGCTGATCGCACTCGGCGTCACGTGCAACTCCTCGGCCGCCGCCTTGAAGCTGAGAGATCGAGCCGCCGCCTCGAACATCCTGACCGCGCCGATAGGAGGAAGCTTGAATGCCATGTGCCGATCTTGATCCTTTTGAGTGATATTGGAGCGTCGCCGTTTCTACGCCACCGGCACCTTCGCCTGCCGCCGGCGGACAGAAGCACGATCTCGGCGCGCCAGACATGCTTTTGCGGGCTGTTACGATCCCTGATCAGGGCCATCAGACGGGACTGATCGGTCGGCGAAACGGTGAACGATATTCCTGTGCGCATGCGCCAGACTCGCATGCCCACGCCGAAAAGGGAATCCCAAACCGGACTCTTATGTCAGGCGGGAACCACTAGACACAAAAGACAGGGCGAGTTCGATTACTCTGACAAAGTGGTAGGTGAACTTATGGAAGAAGAACCCGACGACGAAGATGTCGATCTAGGCCCCAAAGTCAGGGATTTAGTGGACTCTATGCATTCAGTGCATATGGATAACGCTAAGCTACAGTATTACGCCGAAGGACGGGGTCAGCTACGTATTCAGATGATGCCAATGACCTCGTTCGTTTATGAGTATTTTATATTTAATAGCCTTTACCAAGTGGATTGGGAATGCTTCATTTTGTAGGAAATTGATCCAGTGCACAGTTTGGTTTGCCGTGGTCGACCAGGATCAACTCATTGACTGGAAAGTCGAGACTGCGGGCTTTCTCGACAAGTCGGTTTTGGATCTCTGGCGACAAGTCGGGACGGCGAGCAAGAATCCAAAGATAGTCGCGCGATGGGCCCGATATCAAAGCCCAGCCATAATCAACCTGATCGAGATCGAAGACATGATATCCGCCGGCGAATGGCCAGAAAAAGGTCACGGACAGGCTCGCGGTGTCCTTGGCGCCCTGGAACACAGCCCGACCTTCGGCATCTCTCCATTGGCATGTTTTGCGATCGAAGCCACGATTGAGAACGCCGACAGAACCGTCTTCACGCAGGGTGTATGTCGCGGTGACGTTGGTAAGGCCGTGCTCGAAGCTGTGATCGAGACGTGCGATCTCAAACCACTCGCCCAGATACCTGTCTATGGCGAATGGACGTATAGGCACGACGCCCTCCGGCTTGCCACCACAGCCACAGAGAACAATCGCCGCCATGAGAATGCTCGACAGGCGGCGAGCGCCACTGAAAACCCGAGCGATTGCAGCGTCCCAAATGGATGTCCCAGAACGTACTATGTTCAATTCCTTCTCCTGGCGCGCCAGTCCCACGGCATATCAAACGGACCGCCCCAGATGTTGACCTGACTCCGTCGGGCAGCGTCCTCATCGGCAATGTAGGCCCTGGAATACTGCCGATACGCCACAGCCCAGCCGTTGGCGACCATCCAGCGGTTCAGGTCCTCGGTGCCCTTGAAGCAGGTGGCGACGGTGCGACCGTAGCGGTCCTTGTTCTGGGGCCGGCAGGTAATTGTCGCGCGTCCGATCCGGTCGGATACCATTGTCATCGCCCGATCCGTCTCGGCTCGTCGACTTCCTCGGCCTCGCCGGTCTCGCCGTGCACTTCCTCGCGAATGATTTTTTCAGTCATCTCAGAGAGATAAGCAATGAGCGCTGCATTCAATTCCTGAAATTCCGCCCACAATACCTTCTCGATGAAGCTCTTAGGGCCTTTGACCATGATGGTTTGGCGGTGCATTCGCCGATGGCGGTAAGGCCGCAAGCCGTAGCGCCGACATAATGCGATGAACAGCTGCCGTGACCAGAGATCAGGGATGGAGAACTTTAACTCGATGGACTCTTCTTTGCCCGCGGCCTGGCCAAGACGTTTGCGGATTCGCTCTGCTGCTGCGCCCGCAGCCGCTTTTTCGCCCGGTGTTGCCGCGCCGGCAAACAGAGCCTCTATCTTGCGCAGCTTATCGCGAAGGATTTGTTCGGGTGCCATCTATCAATACAGTCGCATCTCAATACCGGTCCTTAGATGAACATCCACCGAACGATTCCAATCACATCGCTCATCGCAAACGCGCCCTGCAGCACGACAAGGCTTGTCTCACCCGGGATTCCCCATTTGAATCACTTACGGTGGATATCCTACGGATGAAAGCGGTGATCAAGCGAAAGTTCGCCAATGGAGCCTGTCGGATGGTTCGCGCCTAGGACGGAAGGCCCGCAAACGGCCCTTCCGGGCATTGAGGAACTTGATATTGCCATACTCCGGTCGCACCTCTCCCGTCACCAGCGGTGCGTGCCGACGATCTGGCGGTGGTTCCGGTCATGTGGACAAAGCCCCAGCGGGTGGCCCACGTAGGCCGTTGATCAGGCCAACAACCCCGGCGATCACCGCCCGAGGCAGGGCGGCCTCGGCCATCTGGAAGATGGCTCGGAAACGCCGCTGCCAAAGTCACAAATGCTGCAACTGGCGGGCGCCGACTTCATGGAAACCACGCATAATCTGATCCTGGTGGGTGTCTGACGTCAGCACCCGTGGGACAATATATGGGTTAAATATAGGGTTAAGCACTTATGAGAACGCGCTAGCCCTTTGATTCTACCCACTGAATCGGCTGTTTTTTCCGCCCTTCGGTAACTGATACCACGAATCTCGGTAACTGAAATCCTGTTTTCGGTAACTGAAACCACGAATCTTCCGTGTGGGTAACTGATACCACGAATGTTGACGGCGGCACCTGAAACCACGAAGCTGACCTCATGGACACTGATACCACGATTCGCGACTCGCAACTGATCCCTGACCGGTTTAGGCAAACAGAGATTGTTTCGCATTAGTCTGACACCACCCATACGCGCCGCCAAGGCGGCGGTGAATGCCGCCGAACTACTGTTGCATCAGGGGGCCTATCTGTTCCAGACGCTGCTGCACAACGCTATATGGCCCGCTTCCTGGCCAATGACGGCCAGACCCGCGAGGGGGAATTGAAGGTGAATGATCTCAACGCGGCGCTCTGGCGCGGGGAGTGAGTAAGCCTGCCCGGTTACGCTGCAGGAATTCAGGCACCGCAGGCAACATTGCCCTTGCCGCACTTCTCCCTTGGCGGATAGGATCACGTCACCGAGACGGCATCGGGAATGACGGCATCGGGAATCGGGAATGAAGGACAGATTGATGTCGCGTTAGACGCCCGGGTATCAGCCTGCCGGCCAAATCGGCCTGGTGGCACAACCAGTGCGCCACGAAAGACGGTATACGAGGGCAAGGTCGCATCGGGCCGGTCAGGCAAAATTTGAGTCAATAGATGATTCACGTTAACGGGAGACTGAGGTTATGGAGACGGCGATCAAGCGGGCGGTTCTGCCCGAGCTGCTCAAAGCGAGCGACGAAGTGATCGAGGATGCGGTGAAGTATGCCGATCCGATGGTACTGCGCGGCCTGATCTACCAGCTGACCGGTGATCCGGAGCTGCTGAATGTCGAGACCAGATCGGTACTCATTGGCATCTATGAGGGCCGCTTCCCGGCCAACGGCGGGGTTGTCGCCTTTCTCCAGCGCAAGGCCGCCGACTTCCTCAAATCCTACCGCGACTCTGGCGCCGGCGACATTTCGATCGGCCCTAAGGAACGTCTGGCCAAGAGCTTGCGCCTGCTTTTCGACGATCCGATGCCCGACGAAGATATTGGCATGTATATCGAGGAACTCGCGCTCGATCACTGGGCGCGCGAACTGCGCTGGAAGTCAAAGCCCGACGCCAAGGCGCTGAACGCCTTCACCGTCACCATCATTGGCGCTGGCATGGGGGGGCTCAACGCCGCGCTCCAGCTCAAGCGCGCCGGCATTCCCTATATCATGATAGAAAAGAATGACGGCGTTGGCGGCACCTGGTACGAGAATCGCTATCCCGGCGCCCGCGTCGACACGCCCAGCCGTGGCTACACGCATATGTTTGGCGTCGATTTCGGCTATCCCAACCCCTACTGCAGCTGGACTGAGAATGTCCGCTATTTCGACTGGGTCGCCGATAATTTTGGCCTGCGGGAGGGGATCCAGTTCAAAACTGAGGTCCTGTCGATGACCTGGGACGAAGAGGCCTCCGAATGGGAACTCCGCCTGCGCGGGCCCGGCGGCGAACGCACCCACCGGTCGCGCGCCGTGATCACTGGCGTCGGCTTCCTCAACCGGCCCAACCTTGCGGAATTCGAGGGCGCGAACGAGTTCAAGGGCAAGTCCTGGCACACCTCACGCTGGCCAAAGGACGTTGACCTCACTGACCTGCGCGTGGCGGTTATCGGCACCGGTGCTACCGGCTATCAGATGATTCCCGAGCTGGCGCTGGAGGCGCATCATGTCACCGTCTTCCAGCGCACGCCGCAATGGCTGTTCCCGGTTAGCGGCTATCGCTCGCCGTTCCCGCCGCAGGTCGGCTGGCTCGACCGCAACCTGCCCTATCACACCAACTTCATGCGCTGCCGGGCGAGCGATCAGCGCTACTTCACCAAGATGGCGACGATCGACCCGGAGTTCAGTGATCCCTGGTCCAGCGCGAATAACAAGGCGGCGCGCGAAGCCAGCATCGCCTTCATGATGCGGAAGCTTGGCGATCCCGAGCTGGTGAAGCAGCTGACGCCGCCGCACTCGGTGCTCGCCGCCCGGCCGATCGTTGTCGATCCGGATTATAGCGTGCTCGATGCGGTCAGGCGTTCGAACGTCACGCTCGTCCAGAAAGGGGTCAAGCGGATCAACGCCACAGGCATCGAGACCGGGGACGGCACACAACATGACGTCGATGTGATCGTCTACGCGACCGGCTTCCATGCCACCGAATATCTCTTCCCGATGACGATCACCGGCCGTGGCGGCAAGACGATCGACGAGCTATGGGCCAAGGATGGCGCCCGCGCCTATCTTGGCTGTATGATGCCGGGCTTCCCCAATCTCTGGACAATCTACGGCCCGAACACCAACGGCTCCCTGCCGGTCGCCGCTTTCCATGAGATGGTCAACTTCTTTGCGATGCAGTGCATGGAGAAGCTGATCCTTGACGGCAAGAAATCGGTCGACGTCACCGAGAACGCCTATTGGCGCTACAATCGGATGATTGACGATTGTAACCGCAAGATGGTGTGGAGCGACCAGCGGGCGCAAAACTACTATTGGGACCACCCGCACAACCGTTCAGCCGTGATGAATCCGCTGCCCGGCCCGCAAATGTGGCGTTATCTGAGCAAGCCGGATTTTGAGGATATGGACTTTTCAACAGGGGAGGCCTAGGCCAGTCGTCAGTTGAGCCATATGATAGCAGAAGCGAGGTAGATTGCCGCGAGAAAATTGTGCGCCATTTTGTCATAACGTGTGGCGATGGCGCGGAATTGTTTGAGTTTGCAGAAGAAATTCTCGATCAGGTGGCGTGATTTGTAGATCTCCTTGTCGTACTCGCGCTGAGTCGTACTCGCGCTGAACCTTGCGATTGCGTTTTGGCGGGATTGTCCGTCGTCATATAAAATGGGACATCAGAGCGGTTTGAGTTTTGGGGGCTCTGGCTCGTTTGTGTGATTGATTATGCAGCTTGTTTTTGATGTTGCAAGCGGCGTTGGCGGAGTGTTTGTTTCTTGATTTTCTCCCTTTCCCTTAGAATGACTTTGTCCCGTCCGATGTAGACATCGGCGGGCGTGACGTTGTTCAAACTCTCGTGGTAGCGCTGGTTGTTGTAGTAATCGACGAAGGCCCCGATCTGACGTTCGAGATCGCCAGGCAGATAGTAATTTTCCAACAGCATCCGGTTTTTCATCGTCTGATGCCAGCGCTCGATCTTGCCCTGCGTTTGCGGGTGAAACGGTGCGCCGCGGACATGCGTCATTTTCTGATCCTCCAACCATTCCGCCAGATCACCCGAGATATAGCACGATCCATTGTCACTGAGCAGACGTGGCTTGTGGCGCACGACAGCCTGGTCGCAGCCGGATGCCGTCAAAGCGAGCTTGATCGTGGCGGTGACGTCATCAGCCCGCATGTTTGTGCAAAGCTTCCATGCGATGATGTAGCGGCTGTAATCATCAAGGATCGTGCTGAGGTAATACCAACCTCAGCCAATGATCTTGAAGTAGGTAAAGTCGGTCTGCCACATCTCGTTGATGGCCGTGGTTTTGTCCGTGAACTCATCAGCGGCCTTGATCACCACATAATCGGGTGCCGTGATCAGGTCGGCTGCTTTCAGAATGCGGTATGCCGATGATTCAGATATAAAATACCGCTTCTCATCGGTGTATTTGACCGCCAGTTCCCGCGTGGTCAGAGCCTCATGTTCCAGCGCGAACTCAATCAGATCGTCCCGCCTGGCTTGTGGAATGCGGTTCCAGACAGACCCGGGACGCGGCGAGCAATTTGAAGGTATCGCCATCGGTAATCCCAACCACCCGGCCCTGATAGCTTTCTGCAAAGACATGGACCGGCACCAATACCGCAATGATCAACAGGACAGCAGTAATAGCTATTCTCATTTCACACCATCCTGAATAGGCCCAAGTTTCTTAGAGTCTGTTTTAAAAATCGACATAGCGGGCAAGTCTGCGTGACATGAGTTTAATCATGGCCGTGTAGATGAAGGTGAGAGCGGTTTTTGCGTGGCGTTCAAAATCCTTTGCGAGCCTTCTGTTAATACCGAGCCATGC
>CBDDRH010000029.1:0-4541 GCA_965233025.1 uncultured bacterium | reverse complement strand
CAACTCGGCGTCGAACCGCCTGGCCTCTTCCTCCTTTTGCCGCTTCTCCTCCTTCTCCATCTCCCTTCCCAGAACGACAGCGATGACCATCCAGCAGGCCACCAACTCGCCGATCACCGCTCCCTTCGGCCATGAAGGCGGGTTAATCGCCTCGAAGACGCCCGTCAGGACGAAGGTGACCACAATCGGCCCGAGAAAGTATTTGCATAGCTTGTCCATGATCTTTTCCTCCTGAGAAATGGCAGGGTGCGCGCACGTGGACGCACCCCGCCTGATTGGGTTGCATGGGTTACAGCTTGAAGCGCTTGCGGATCGCTCCAAGAATGCCCTGTTGGGTGGCCCCCTTGATCTCGCCCTTGGGGTCAATCCAGTCCCCGAACTTCTTGCAGCCCATGATGGCGAGCGGGACGACGATCATCAGGAAGAGGACCACGTCCCCGGAACTTGCGAGTGCGAATAGCATGACACTTCTCCTTCTTGTTGAAAAACGGGCGACTTTGTGGATGGCGATCTCTACTCACATTTCGAGAGCGCCGCGATCACGTTCCTGCTGAATCTCTTGCTGCGTTTCAGGCAGCCCGTGTTGCGGCCCTTCGTCATGCCCACCACGGGCGTACATGACGAAGGGTGAGCCGTTGAATAGAGCAGCGGCCAACTCGTGTGAGCCGTGCGCCAACTGATCCTTCATCTCGGCCTTGATGTCGCTGAAAATCTCTCTCAGCGACAGGCCCGGCGCGACGGCCTGGATTCCTTCCTTGGCGGCTTCCATTGCCCCAACTTGTTGCTCCCCAGGCTTCACCTGGGAGAAGACCTCCCGAAGCTTTTTGGACATATGTCCTCCTTTCATCTGAAAACGTGTTGAAACAGTCCCGCAGTGAACAATGCCGCGAGCATGGCGGCGCAGAGGAACATGCACGCACTATCGAGAATCACCTTTGCCGGGCTAAGGCCCGTCGATGCGCCGAAATCCTTCTCGTAGTACCTGGTCAGCCAGGTCCAGATTGGCGGGACGCCCGGCGTGAAGGTGATCGCCACTCGCGGATGGAGGCCGATGACCTCGTCCGGTTTCAACAGGCTACGTGCCATCTGCTGCCAGTTGTGATTGCTGCTGGTGCTGTAGCTGTAGCCGCCGTTTTGCTGGCCGGATTGCTGGCTTGTACTGTGACTCGTGCCACCGCTTTCCACGATGATCGTTTCTTCCCCAAGTCGCGTCGCCACATACTTGGCGTCCTCGACTTCATTAACCGCGAAGAAGATTTGCGACGTGTTTGACAGAAGCGTACCCTCCTGTCCCTGCGGGAATAGCTTCCTGATCTGTGACATCGACTGGAATATCGCCGTGACTTTCAGCTTGAAGCCACGCCCGACGGTGAGCATTTCTTCGAGGGCGTCTCCGTGTCCGGCCATCACGGCGGCACACTCGTCCAGGACCACATTCACCGTCCGCCGATTCCCGATGCCCCGGCTGACGATGTATTTGGTGAACGCCGTATTCCACAATCGCATAAGAGGCGCGTGACTCTTCAGATATTGCAGGGGGATGACCAGGTAGATCGTTGCGCCATTTCCCTCGTACAACGCCGACAGGTCACAATCGCTCGTGCTTCTGGTACTCTCGACCACAGCCGGGGTGCCTAAGAAAGCAAGCGACCTGTTCGCGGTCGATAAGATGCCGTCAAGCTCCTTATCCACCGAAAGGGCCATTTCGTTTCCCATCCGAGCCAACAGGCCGCCGTGTTCGGTGGACTGTCGCAACTTCGCGATGACTTGTGCCAGCAATGTCTTGTCAGCCAGGATTTCGGCAACGTCCTGTAAGCTGCGAAACTCCGGTGGGCAGAAATGGACCACAGCAGCGATGGCCCCCGCGATGAATTTCTCCGCCTTTTCTGGCCAATGTGGCTGCTGGTCATTCGGTTTCTTTTCGACAATGGCCTCGGCCAGCGCGCGGATCTTGTCCAGCGCCTCCGGGTCATTCGGGTCGATCAGGTCGAGCACGTTGCAGCGTGCGGGGTTGTCCGTCGTTTGACGCCAGGGGTCGAGCCGGATGATCTTCTGGCCGAGGACTTCCTGCCGGTAGTCTGCTGTCAGTTTGGCGTTTTCTCCTTTGATGTCCGTGACGATGCAGCTTTCATCCGAGGTAAGCAGGAACGGCTCGACGAGGGAGACGTTCTTACCAGCCCCTGACGGTGCGAAGACCGCCGTGTGGACAGCGTTCGTCAGCCGCACGAGGTGCTTCTGTTGTGGCTTCCGCTGGAACGCCTGCAAGAATCGCTGGCAGGCTGCCTTATCGGAGATGGAGCGGTCGAACAGCGCCTTGATGCCGCGCCCCTTGCTCGCCTTGCCTTCAGTGTGGCCGAGGATCAGACCATTTCTCTTACTCATCTATCATTCCCTCCAGGTCTTCTGGCTCCGCCCAACGGGCCGAGCCATGTGCGGTGAAGCGGTACGATTTCCGGTACAGCATGAAGGCAGCGACACCGAGCGCCGCCAGCCATACGTAAGGCACGAGATAAATCACCAGTGCGGCGACGTAGGCCATGAGCAGCACGGTGGCGATCAGGATGTAACGAAGTACGCGATACATGGTTTCCTCACTTTGCAGCCCTTGCTTTGTCCGCCATCATCCTGACCCAGGTCTTCACGTCGAACTGCTCAGCGGCCCTACGGGCTTGTTTGAGAGTCTCATTCAGCAGCTCCACCAGGTCGGTCATGTTCAGTTCAGGGCCGCTCACAACAACGCTCGCGCCCTGCGGCATGGCGATCTTGACCTTCGACATCCTGACGGTCGGAGTGCTGGCCGCCCGAGCCTTGCGGCCAGCCTGCTCGATGGCGTCCCGGCTCGCGCCGGACAGTGCCTGGGCGAGCATCAGTTCCTGCTCCGCAGGCGATTCGCACTTGCTGATTGCGTAGGCCGTACTCAGCCCGATCTTCCCAGCGGCCAGAGCCTCGCGAACAGCTGGGATGACCTTCGATATTGATCGCAGCCGCGTCACCATGCTGGGATCGAGGTGGACCAGTTCGGCTAATGCCTTGTTCGTGATGCCGGGATTGAGCCGGGCGAGTTCCTCCAGCCCATCGACTTGCTCAATGGGCTTCAGGTCCTCACGCAGCATGTTCTCCGTGAACTGGATCACCCGGATTTCCGATTCCGACATCTGTCGGTCGGTGATGATGGCCTGAAGCTCTTGCAGCCCCGCCAATGGAGCGGCGCGGTAGCGGCGTTCGCCCCACAGCAGTCTTCCATCCGGCCTTGCTCCGACCGGCTGGAGCTGGCCCTGGGCTTTCATGGACTCAGCAAGAGGCTTGAGCGCCGCTTCATCAAAGGACTTGCGTGGCTGGTTCGGGTCGAGCTTGAACCAGGAGAGTGGCTTCGTCGTCAGGTTTCCCATTGTTTCCTCCTTTGTCGCTGTTCGCAGAAATACGCACTCGACAACTCCAGGACTCATGTAGTCGCTGCATCGAAGCGTCTTGGACCGACTCACCGCATCGACCACACTGACAATTCGCATCACTGCGAAGAACAATTGCGGCGGCATCCCTGACACAGGAGTCGAAAGAACTGCAACGTCCTAAAATGCAATGAGATGCGCCATTGCACGGGCGTGAAGGGTCTCTTTCCGCCTATCTCTTGCGATGGGGATTGAGCTGAGCATGCGTGTGGAAAACCAGAGGCGGTTTTAGGCTGGTTCTGAGGTGCAATTCAGCGGTTTTCCCAGTGATTTCGAAGAAATACGGTTGCCCATCTTGCATCCGTTCCGAACTCAAAAAGCCTGCGATCCGTCGAACTTCTATGCCTGGAAGGCGGAAGAAGGAACAACTCGCTTTCCTCTCCGAGCGATCCACCGCACCGATACGGCGCGCTCTCTCCTTGGGTTTTCCGCCCAAATGCCATTCGCGAGAGCTTGTGGCGCGCCCTTACCGTCGAGCCTGCCTCTCGCCGCGTTGGCAGCCGTGGCGATTGCGTTCTAAGCATTTCCGGGAACGTGGCTTACGCCGATTGCGTGGCTTGTCCGTAGAGAATTGTCCACAGCACCGACTTCTCGCGCTTCCTTCGCGCCTTTCCCGCCTAGCCTGCCTCTCGAAGATTGAGCGCTCGACTTGCTGTGCACTGCCGACGCAGCTTGAGGCGAGATCGATCCATGAATGTTCTTCTAGCCGTGCAGCGCGGATGCGCGCGCGACCCTTACCGTCGCCAGTTACGTGCCGAGCGCTACTGCGTGCTGATCGCCGGTTGAAGTGATGTGGTTCATTTCCGACCGGCGGAAGTCGCCTCGCGTCCTGGCCTAAACCCGTTTCTTCCTCATTCGTCCCTGACCGGCTGCTCAGTGGATGTCGTGCAGAATCCTCGCAGCGCGTGGCGGAAGATCGCCCGTCGTCTGGATGTCGTTCGAGTTCGACGGGCTTGGTGGCGGGTTGTACGCTACATGGTGATTCATGCGCCACTGAACGAAATCCTGCCAAAATATGACGCCATGAAAGACGGGAAACCCAGGAAGATGAAACCAGCTACGGGCAGTCGAATACGACACACCAGCGCTCAA
>CBDDRH010000028.1:0-22062 GCA_965233025.1 uncultured bacterium | reverse complement strand
CCAAGGCCACCTGAGCCTTGAAGGTGGCCCCGTGATTGCGTCTCGTTCTCTTCATCGCCTCGCTCCTTGGTTCGCCCCTTAGGGCGTCGGTTAAGCAAGGCTACCACTTATCACACTGTCCGGATTTCCGGGACCCCCTCTGAGCAATCGATTTCTTGGGTGGTCAACCAGGGCTATCCGTAGGGACTGCGAGGGTTCGGGAGCGTGTTGGTTGAGATTCGTCCGCCGTCTGGCCGCCCGTAACCTCGTTCACACACACGTCCGCTAGGCCCCCGCTAACGAGCGCCGCCTTGCCACGTACAGATCGCCAAGCCGCAGCTGATCAACAGCCAGTGGGTATTCTTCGCGAGCCCGCGGTAACGGATGTGCGATTGCAGGAAGACGTGCTCATGAATATAACGAGAACGGCTAAGTTGGATTTGTGGAATTCACGAAATACACCCCGATATCGCTTCCATTTTCTTGCTAGCATTCTTCAGGTCTGTTCGGGTGGTAAAGGGGTCCACAAACGTCGGGCCAGACCCCTGATACTGTTGCCAGATACCTTCATTGCTCATGGGAAGGAACTCGCAAAAACTGAAGGCGCGCCACAGAAACTATTACGAGGATCAGATGGGGTAATCTGACGATTAGGATGTGCTTACGATGCCGTGGGTGAGCGCGTATTTGATCAAATCCGCGGTGGTTTTGAGATTCAGGTGGTTTAGGATCTGCGTCTTATGAAACTCGACAGTGCGTGAGGTTATCCGCAAGAGATTGCCAATCTCCTTGGCCGTCCGTCCCTCGGCGAGGAACTGCAGGACTTCGAGCTGGCGCGGAGTGAGGTCTCTCGGTTTCTCCGAGGCTGTGGACAAATAGACCTCGACCAGCTCTTTCGTGATCAGCGGCGTAATGTAGGAATGGCCGCCGAGCACGGCCCGTATGGCAAGTGCCAATTCATCGACGGCCGACCCCTTAAGCACATAGGCCGACGCCCCCGCCTCGAAGGCCGCCCGCACATAATCCGCCCCGGCGTGCATGGTCACGATAATGATCTTGGCTGTTGGAGAAATCTTTTTCAGCTGCCTCGCCGTGTCGATCCCATTGAGCAACGGCATGGAGATATCCAGGATCACGATGTCGGGCTGCACCGTTTTCGCGGCAGCCAGAAGCTCGTATCCATCCCCGGCCATCCCGACTAGTTCATAGCGCTCTTCCAGGATGCGGCGAAACCCCTCGATGACAAGAGCGTGATCGTCTGCGATCAGGATGCGCGGCTTAGGCATGGCGCGCTCATAAATCCAATGGAATATTTACTCGGATCTCCGTGCCCTTCAGGGGTGTTGCCTCCACGTCCAACGTTCCCCTTACCGCGCGCACGCGCTCTTTCATGCTCAGCAAGCCCAAATGCCCGTTCATGTGAGCTCCCTGCGAACTATTAAACCCCACGCCATTGTCACGGACCGAGAGGCTGACTCCATCGGACTCGCCAATCAACTCGACCTCCACCTGTGAGGCCTTGGCATGGCGAATGTTGCTGAGGCATTCCTGTACGATACGATAGAGACAAATGGTCACCTCGGACGGCAGTATGCCCGCCGGGTCCTTATGCACAAAGGAGATCAGGATGCCTGTGCGCTCGGAAAACTCATCGACCAGACGGGCCACGGCCTTCACGAGTCCCAAGTCATCGAGAATGGACGGATGAAAGCGATAGGCCATTTGTCGCACATCGCCCGAGATAGCGGCTAAGTCGTCGGCGACCCGTCGAATCCCATCCCGGAGAGGCTCCGGATCATTCGACGGATCTTTTTGCATCCGCCGAAGATCCATCTGCAGCATCGCGAGATGTTGATTGATGTCGTCGTGCAGGTCGCGGGATATTCTCCGGCGATCTGCCTCCTGCGCCGTCAGCAGCTGGCCTGCCAGAGCCCGCAAATCCCCACGACTCTGCTGGAGTTCGCGCTGATTTGCTTGCAACACAGCCTCGCTCGTTCGGAGCGACTGCTCGGTTTCCATATGTTTTTTGTTCTCCGTGACGAGCGCTTGATTCGCAGTGGCGAGATCATGTGTGCGAGCCTCCACCCGCTCTTCGAGTTCATCCTGCGCCCGCAGTAATAGGTCTTCGGCCCGCCGCCGATGCAGGAAGAACAGCAAGGGCAGCCAAATCGCCGTCAGGCTGAACAACCGATTGGTAACCACTATCTCCAGTGGCGCGTCATCTATCGACGGCGTCAGAAAGATATCGGTCATATCGACAACAGAACAAATTAACGCCGTGACCAGGGGGCCTTTCCGATATGGCAAGAGAAAGGACAGAATGACGAGCCCACCGTAGAGCACGGAATTCCCGCGTCCCACAGGAAGATACAGATCAAGGGCGAAGACGCAGAGGCCTAATCCGACGATTAGGATGAGCAGGCGTCTGATTGACTGGGGACTCATTCCATTCTTCCTCGTGGCCATTATCCCCTCCCAAAGAGACCTAGAGCAAGAGCTAGACTACGGCTCCCTGCCGCGAGAGTCACCCTCTCAACGATCGCCGGTGACAGGCACATCGGATTGTGTTCTGCGATCGCGACAAACGGGTTCAGGCCGAGCGAGTGGAATGATGAACAGCCGGTCTCACGATGCGAACGTGTCCACGTTGAGGCATCGGTGATGCATCTGCTCATATTTCTGGCCATGCCATACATCGACAGATAGATCAGTGGCGAAGCGATAGGAACCTCCATTCCTGTTCGATGATCTTGCCTCAAGTGAAAGGATAGAGGTTTCCAAGAGTAGATCCTACTGCGGAAAGTTACAGGTTGCTCATGAAAGTTTACTAGTGTCCTATTTTGATTCACCGAATGAATGAAATTGGCTGTAGGATTAGGCGGCACGAGAATGAATATGCCATTCGGTTTCTACGGCAAGCAAGTTGTTACCTAGGAAACTTTACTGATCTGCTCGTGAAACGACTGACTGATAGCTTGGGAGGCGCGCTAACGCATGAATAAGCTCGTCCTCGTTGCTCTGCGAAGGCCGTACACCTTTGTTGTGCTGGCCGTCCTCATCCTGGTGTTTGGGGCGCTGACCGTGGTCAAGGCGCCGACCGACGTCTTCCCGAATATCCAGATGCCCGTCAGCTCCGTCGTCTGGCTCTACGATGGCTTGATGCCGCAAGAGACCGAGGGGCGAGTCACTCGTGTGTTCGAACAAATGCTGACTCAGACGGTCGAAGGCATCAAGACGATCGTGAGCACGTCGTACTTCGGTCACTCCATCATCAATATTTATCTTCAGGATGGCGTTGATCTGGCAGGTAGCGAGGCCGATATTGTGGGGATATCGCAGACCTCCGTCAAAGCGCTACCGCCGGATGTCGCCGCGCCCATGGTCATGCGACTGTTCCCCTCCCAAGTCCCGGTAGCCGTCTTACAAGTCGAATCCGATATTCAGACACCGGCGGAGCTCTATAACCTCTGCGTCATGCGAATTCGACCCATGCTCGTCACCATACCCGGCGCGATTCTGCCGCACCCCTACGGGGGCCAGGACATGCAGGTCATGATCAATGTTGATCAGCAGAAATTGATGGCCCGTCACCTCACCACGGAAGACGTGCACCAAGCGATCGAGAGACAGAATCTCGTGCTGCCAGGCGGGGACATGAAGATCAAGGCAACCGACTGGCTTGTGCTGACGAACGCATCCCCATTGAAGATTGAAGAGTTTGACGACATTCCGATCAAGCGAGACGGCAACGCCTTCATCCACCTGCGCGACGTTGCCACGGTTCGCTTGGCCGGACGGGTCCAAACGAACTCTGTGCTGGTCGACGGCAAACAGGCCGTCATCGTCGTCGTCATGAAGAGCAGTGAGGCTTCGACCATCGATATCGTGGATGGAATCAAAAAAATGATCCCGCGCATCCAGGAGGTCGTGCCTTCTGATGTGAAAGTGAGCCTCATCAGCGACTCTTCGGAATTCGTGAAAGATGCCATCGCCGATGTGGTGCACGAGATGATCATCGCCGCCTTGCTGGTCGGCTTCATTGTGCTGCTGATGCTCGGCTCCTGGCGCCCGACGGTCATTGTCCTCACCTCGATCCCGCTGTCCATCCTCAGCTCCATTATCACCCTCCATCTGCTCGAACAATCGATCAATATTATGACCCTCGGTGGGTTGGCGCTGGCTGTCGGCATTCTCGTCGACAACGCCGCGGTCATGATCGAGAATATCGACACCCACCTCGCCATGGGTAAGCCGTTAGAGGAGGCGATCATCGATGCCGCCAATCAGATCATGCTGCCGACGTTCGTTGCCACACTGGCCATCACCATCGTGTGGGTCCCTCTGTTCCATTTAAGCGGCATTGCCGGTTGGGTGTTCCCGGCGATGGCCGAGGCGGTCGTCTTCGCGATGCTGGCATCCTTTATCTTGACCTACACCCTCGTGCCGACCATGGCGAAGTATATTCTGAAGGTTCATCACGCGACCGACTCGGGCGGCGGTGTCTTTGCTCGTTTCCAACGGGGATTTCAAGATGCCTTCGACCGATTTCGGGATGGCTACGCCGCACAACTTGAACGGGTGGTCGCCCATCGCGTGGGTTTCGTCACGATCGCTATGGTGCTCTCGCTGGGGTCGCTCGCGCTGTTTTACTTCAACGGCCAAGAATTTTTCCCCCAGATCAAGGGAGGGGTGCTGCAGATGCACATGCGGGCGCCGCTCGGATTGCGGATTGAAGCCGCCGGGCGAATTGCCTCTCTCGTCTCAAACAACATCAAGGAGATGCTGCCCGGCAACGTCGAAACGATTGTCAGTAATTGCGGTCTTCCGGTCGGAGCGCATAACCTCGCCTTCATTCCATCCCCAACGATCGGCACGCAAGATTGCGATCTGACCATCGCGCTCAAGAATCATGAGTCACCGGTGTGGGAACTTCGGAACATTCTCCGCAAAGGTTTGTCGGAGCGCTATCCAGGAACGGAATTCACGTTTCAGCCAGCCGATCTGACCGATAAGATTCTGAATTTTGGTTCGCTCGCGCCGATCGACCTGCAGATCAACGGGCCGGACCTGTATGCCAATTATGCGTATGCGCAAAAATTGGCGGGCAAATTCCGCCAGATCCCCGGCGCCGCCGACGTCTATATCTATCAAACGATGTTTCAGCCGACTATTCTGGTCGAAGGCGACCGGAGATTCGCCCTCGGGATGAATCTGAGCCAGAGAGACTTCGGCTTCAACATGCTCCTGGCAACGGCCGGCAGCCAGCAGATTGATCAGAAATATTGGCTCGACCGTTCGACACAACAGTCGTATCGACTCAATATCTATACCCCTCAACCACAGTTGGTAAGCGTGAAAGACCTCATGACGATCCCGGTCGCTCCAGAAAATCGCGAGCATGAAGGCACGGAAGAGAACCTGCAATTGCTCGGCAATCTCACCAAACTCTCCTTGATCGGAACACCGGGTGTGGTGACGCACCGGAATCTCCTGCCGATGATAGATCTTTTGGTATCGGCGGAAGGACGCGATCTCGGTGGTGTGCTGGTGGATGTCCGGAAGATAGCGGAGAGCATGAAAGACGAGCTGCCGCGCGGTTCGGAAGTTGAAATTCACGGCCAATCCGAAGTCATGCACGACGCCTTTGTCGAACTCGGTGGCGGTCTCCTCATCGCCATCCTGCTGGTCTATCTCCTCATCGTCGTCAATTTCCAATCCTGGCTCGATCCCTTCATCATTATTACGGGATTGGTGGGCGCGTTCGCGGGTATCGCGTGGGCACTGTTCACGACGCAGACATATATCTCGGTGCCGGCGATGACGGGGGCCATCATGACGATGGGCACGGCCACCGCCAATTCAATCCTGCTCGTGGCGTACGCGCGTGAGCGACTGGCTGTCCACGGTGACGCGCTGCGAGCCGCGGTCGAGGCCGGGAAGGGCCGTATTCGTCCGGTACTCATGACCGCCGCCGCGATGATTATCGGCATGCTCCCGATGGCGATGGCCAATTCCCAGAACGCGCCGCTGGGGCGAGCCGTCATGGGTGGATTGACAGTTGCGACTCTATTCACACTGTTTTTTGTTCCCTGCGTCTACGCCATGATCTACAACCGGCGAACCGCTCCTCAGGAGGAGTCTGTCTCAAATGTGTAGTCTGCGTGGAAGACACCTTGCGATGCTGGCAATTCTTCTGTGCGCGGTGTATGCCGCCGTTACATATGTAGACGGAATCGATGCGGTAGTTCTGCACGAGAACACTAATGACCACTCCATCCAGAGGAAAGGAGGAGCAGGCCATGAGCATAGGAAATGAGGATGCAGACGAAGCGGTCCTGGATCTGCTTCAACGGGATGAGAGGCTGATGATGGATGACCTCATCGCGGAGCCACCGGATTTCAGTTGGGCGCAATTGTTCCTTGCCGTCGACCGGCTGAGTCGAAAGAACCTGATCGTGCTCTATCGAGTGGGTCTGAGTTATCTAATGTTCCTGATGAACCAGGCGGTGCCCCACGGTCAGGACGACCATCGTGAAAAGCCAGCGGTTGCTCATCGATGAGGAGTCAGAGATATGCGAAATGTGGTGACTGGATTCCGTGTGAGGCTGTAACTCGTGCGAACCATCCTGTTCTTTTGCCTCGTGGTGGTCTCCGGACTCCTATCCATAGGGGGGATAATGTGGTTTGTGGTGAGGGAATGGAGATGATGAGGCGGTTGGGAAATGTTTGTTCCCTGCATCTACGCCATCGTCTACCGTCTGCGAACTGTTCTCCAAAAGGGGGGTGCCTGATATGAGCAAAACTATTCTCATTCTAGTTGTCTGCGCGGGGCTTGCGTTTCTCGGTTACCGGTTCATCGGAAACCAGCAGGACGCGGCCGCCTTGCAGATGGAGACCTCGAAAGCGGCCATCACTCCGGTGGCCCTCACGCAGGCCAAGAAGTCAGACCCTACCGACACCATTACGCTTCCCGGCAATATTGTTGGTTGGAACGAGGCGCCCATCTATGCGCGTGTCGAAGGCTACGTGAAGGCATGGCACGCGGACTTCGGTCAAGAGGTGAAAAAAGGCCAGGTTCTCGCCGAAATCACCACGCCGGATCTCGATGCCGACTACCGACAGGCCGTTGCGGATCTGGAATCCGAACGCGCCAGGAACGCGCTGGCAGACCTCACCGCCAAGCGCTACCTGGCCATGCGGGAAAACCACGCGCTCTCCGAGCAAGCCATTTCAGTTCAACTCGCGGAGGCGCAGGTCCAGGCGGCGAAAGTCAGGGCAGCGGAGCAAAAGGTGAAGAACATTGAGGCCTTCATTGGGTTTAAACAGATCACAGCCCCCTTCGACGGAGTCGTGATCCAGCGAAACATCAATGTCGGTGACTTGGTGAGCAAAGAGGGCAATCTCAACACCCCCAACGCAAAAAGCAACCTCTTTACCGTGGCCGTGGTCGATAAGTTGCGACTCTTTGTGAGCGTGCCGGAAGCCTTCGGAGCCTTCCTTGGTCCCGGCCTGACGGCCGATGTGACCGTCCCGCAACTTCCCCAGCGCCATTTTCCGTTCAAGTTTCTGACCGTGGCGAAGGGGTTCGATGTGAACACACGCACGGCCGTCACGATCTTTACCATTGAGAACGAGGATCGAGCGCTCTGGCCCGGCTCCTATGCCAACGTTCATCTGACCGCTCCTGTGGACAGAGGGGTGATGACTATCCCAACGAGCGCGTTGGTCTTTCAGGAGCATGGCACGCAGGTGGCCGTCGTGGAAGAGGGTGATCGGCTTCATTTCAAACCGATCACCGTTGACAAAATCTTCGACAACTACATCGAAGTCACCGCGGGCCTCTCTGAGGGGGACCGTATTGTGAATAATCCGAGTGCCGCGTTGCTCGAAGGAGACAAGGTGAAGATCGTCACGTCCGCGCCAGGATATGAGCTTACAGATGAACATCCGCCGAAAGAGTTGTCGCCCAAGCTTGTCACGTCTAAATGACGCTCGAGCCCTTGCGATCGAGAGCAGAGGTGTCGCGTTTCAAAGGAGGTGTCCCATGAGAGTGTGTAGAAAAGCGATGCTTGTGGTTATTCCTTTTCTTGTGTTCGCCGGTGGTTGTAGTAAGCCGGAGGTGATTCCCGAGCGTCTGGAAGGTCAGGTAGACCGCGATCTGCGGTATATGCAGATCAAAGACAATCCGGATAGCTATCGCGGCAAACTCATTGTGACAGGCGGAAAAGTGCTGATGGCCAAACGTTTGAAAGACGGCACTCGCATTGAAGTGCTGGAGATTCCGCTGTCCTCCGGCCTGGTCCCCGAAGAAGGGAAAGAATCACCCGAGGGCCGGTTTGTGGCGATGGACAAGAGGGAGAATATGACGGACCCCGCCGTTCTCAAAGATAACGAACTTGTGACGGTCATCGGCGAAGTCGTGGGGTCCACAACGATCATTATTGACGAAGCAGTTGTGCGGGTTCCGCAACTTGAGGTGAAAAATATCATCGTGTGGGATCGCAACCGCCTGCGTCCCCACTATCCTTACTATGGTTATCGCGCTCCCTATGACTGTGGCGATAAAAGAGCGGGAGCGTAATATGGATATCCGTACTTCACTTCTAGGTTTTGACGCTCAGGCGACGATGGAGAAATCGGAAGGGGAAGACATTGCTCGTTGTTCCTTATGCTCCATCGCCACCTTCGATCGTTACCGTGTTACGACTTGTTCTGCACTTGGTGTTACGACTTGTTCTGTACCTGGTGTTACGATTTGTTCCGCAACCGCATCGGTCACGGCGATCCGGTGGTATAAGGGTTGCACAGGCCGATTGTTTCCCTTGATGATCGACGTAAACGTCTTGATCTGTTCCTTGGAAAGCTGGATGGGCGATTTCATGACGATCCACTTCACCACTTCCGAACAAGGCGGAGTTGTCAAGGAACCGTCGTATCGGTAGCTTTGGTGGCTGCGAGGGAGAAGGCTATCCACGTCGACGCTAACATGTTCAAAGTGCGATTCTACTCCTTTTTGCTTGGGAAGGTTCGCCCAGATCGGGTCGAAGGCTTTATTGTGCGCGCCTTGCTCGATAAACACACCGACGACTGCCAAGGCGCCTGACGGGGATTTGTGTACGAAATGTACTTCCATCGGGTAATGTTTGCCACGGACGGTGTGCTCACTCGGAGCATGGAAATGGAACTGGATCAGCTCGTAGGGGGTCTCCCCGATCGTGAGGGTGTCTCCTTCCGTATAGTTGATCTGGATGGTATGGCCGTCATTGATTTCGTCGGCGATGTGCTCGTGATGCACGATCTGCAGCTTTGCCGGACTGAAATCGGCTCGGAGTTTCGGCAGCTCGGCTGGAGAAGTTTTTGCGAAATCGATTGGCGACTGATTACGGCCCTTATCGCAAACCGAAAAGACCGGATCGATCTTACCCCAGAACTTAGGGCCGTGTTCACCTTCGTACTCCCAAGGCGGCGTGCCGGCAGGAGGCGACATGGCCCGCATCATAACCTTCTCGACTGGAGGGGGACTATCCTGTGCCCATACCAGAGGGCTGAAGAATGTCACCATCGTCAACCCAACCATGCTTGCGACCAGCTTGCTCACGATATGCCTCCTTTACCAATTTCTGAGTGGTTCAGGTATTCGCGCCGATGTTCCAAGATGAACGGAGTAGAACGGATTATGAAAAATGCTTCATGATGAGACACCGCTCACAAGGCTATTCAGGCTGTCTGATTGCGAACTTATAAAAATCCTCCACCCTGCTGGGACCGGAGGACATTGTTGTCCATGCCGTATTATTTTTTGAGGCCGATGGGAAACGCCATTGTTCCATTTTCGCCAAGGCGCTCTCTTGTAACATGACACAAAAGGATCCGTC
Source organism: uncultured bacterium (assembly GCA_965233025.1). Taxonomy (GTDB): domain Bacteria; phylum Nitrospirota; class Nitrospiria; order Nitrospirales; family Nitrospiraceae; genus Palsa-1315. The sequence goes on along the minus strand of CBDDRH010000028.1, from coordinate 12,208 downwards.
AATACGTAGATAGCATATCATATGTCCGCTTTTTGTAGCACGTGATCTGTCCGGTTTACGGTGGGCCATCAGGAAGGACAAACATGACACGGCACGGATCCTACAGAGAGGTGAAATGGATGCGATTTGAAGAGGTGTATGCGCGGCGACAACGGCGGGAACTTACCATGGTGGAAGCGGCGGAGATCTTGGGTATCACGGACCGCACGTTTCGCCGGTGGAGGGCTCGCTACGAAGCCGGGGGCGCGAAGGGGATAGAAGATCGGCGCCTGAGCCGCACCTCGGCTCGGGCCGTGTCGGTGGATGAGGCCCAGCGCATGGTGACGTTGTATGAGACGCAGTATCGGGGCTGGACCGTCAAACATTTTCACGAGCGCTGGCAGGCTGCGCATGGCGGGACACGCTCGTATACGTGGACGAAGAACAAGTTGCAAGCGGCAGGACACGTGGCGCGAGCCCCCCGGCGCGGTGCCCATCGCACGAAGCGGCCTCGCATGCCCTTGCCAGGCATGCTGCTCCATCAAGGTGGCTCCACCCATGAGTGGGTGCCGGGCTGTCAGTGGGATCTCATTGTGACGATGGATGATGCGACCAGTGAGCTGTATTCCGCCTTCTTTGTCGACGAAGAAGGGACGATGAGTAGCTTCCGAGGGCTGCAGGAGGTCATAGAGACCATGGGGCTCTTCAGTTCCCTCTGTACCGATCGGGGCTCACACTACTGGTATACGGAGGAGCCCGGGGGCAAGGTAGACAAAACCCGCCTGACGCAGGTGCATCGCGCCTTGCAGCAATTGGGCATCACGATGATACCAGCCTATTCGCCGGAGGCGCGGGGCCGTTCGGAGCGCACCTTCCGCACCTTGCAGGACCGATTGCCCAAAGAGCTGGCCCTGGCCGGGATCACGGAGATGGCGGCGGCCAACCAGTATCTGTCCACGCAGTTTCTCCCCGTCCACAACCAGCGATTTGCGGTGCCGGCGGCCGAAGCGGGCACCGCCTTCGTGCCGTGGAGTGGGACCGGTCTGGCCGAGATTCTCTGTGTCCAGGAAGATCGTGTTGTCGCCAACGACGATACGGTAGGCTATCAAGGCGTGAGTCTGCAGATTCCGCCACACAGACACCGGTTCCATTATGTGAACGTCACCGTTCGGGTCCATGAGTATCCCAATGGCACGTTGGCCGTGTTCCATGGGCCTCGGTGTCTGGCACGCTACGACGCGGAGGGCCAGCTGATCGAAACCGGACGAGTCCATCCAGGCCGCCGCGGTCAGACTCGCGGGTCGGACGCCCGGCCAATCATTACTCCTAGGACAATTGTTCGTGAAAAAATTTCGGCGCAGGGCTGATAGCAACACCGGACAGGGCACGTGCTACAAAAAATCGGACATATGATGTGCTATCTATATCCCCTCAGTCATCCTTTGGACTACACGCAACTGCGCTGTGTAATGGTATCTGGAAGGTACGGTGCGGGTGAGCATGACACATGTTCAAAAATCGAGAAACACATTCAGGGAGAGAATGTGATTCATGCGATCGATGCCGGCCGTGTTGATAAATTGATTTATGTATCCAATTTCCGCCAGGATGTGAGGGGTGAACTGATACCCGATCCCTGCAAATCCACGGTTTTGGTCAAGCCCCGGCCTCGCCCCCCAATCCGTCCTGTTCAGGCGAACGAATACTTCATCCCACATCACAAAGCTTGCGCCGGATGAATCCAGAACGGCCAGTTGAATTTGAACAATTGTCGAAACCGCCCGCCGGTATCGTTTCCGTTGTCTTGCCAACGCTGTTCGATCCGCGATCGGCTGGTAAAACCTCCGAGAAGGGTCGGCCTCGACTACTGATATTGCTGCGCCAGTCTGTTTTCATGAACGTGTCGCCGGCACAGGATAGTTCGTGACATGAGCGTATCCTATCCACACCGTGGAGAACTCAGTAAGCGCATAGCCGATCATGGGGCGAATCAGCAGTTGATCCGTTTCCTTGGCGGATTCTCTCGTCCGAGTCTGGGTTTCCATCCATCAGCGCAATCGTTTGAGGTCAGGATCGATGAACCCAAAATGTCCTCGCGCCGTTACGTTTCCCCAAATCCTGAAATCATCCGCATCATCGGCCCCGGCAGCCGGCGAAGCGAACGGCATCAGAGTGGATGCGACAGTCGCGACGACGAGAGACGGCGCCAGGATGAACTGTTTAGCAGGTTTTTTGATTGGACAGTGAAATGCCGTCTGCGTGCTCATAGTCGAAATTTGTTTGGAAGGGCAAGATCTCCAACGTTTCATCGCGTGAACATATTTCCGCGACCCCGGGCGTTGCTGAAAATGATCAGCAGCCGCTATAACACAAATGCCTTTCGACACGCTAGAGGTTTGTCCGGTATGACCTTCGTCATGAGACGAAGGAATCGTGACTAGATGTGAGTCCGTCTTGCACCGTATCCAGCGATTCTGGTCACCGAAAACAGAGACGGCCATTGACAGAATTTTCTGAGAAATGTATATGGAGTGTCCAGTTATTATGGTTTCCCACGAACTTTTTTAGAGAGATTTCATTCGGTAGGGGGAACCAGCGTTTCCCACCAGTTGGACAATGGTGTCCTCCAGTCTCAATGGGCTAGAGGACATTTTATTGCCCACTTTGCCGGCCACCATTCAGCCTCCGAGTTCGTGGAGAGATCTGAGAGGATGCGAGTGGTGTCCGTTCCTACGTCGGAGGTAATAATTTCAATGGCGGCGCCAATGTGTGCGTTGGCGTTCCTAGTGGTTCCTACCGGCCAATGTTGGAGGTGATTGAATGAACGGCTCGCGAATCGGAATATGGACGCTTCAGTAGTGTCCGGTTAAACTCCAAAAGCCTTTTGTATGGTCGTAACCTATTGATTCGTGATGAGGTCGGTTTTCATTTCAAATTCAAATCGGAGACAATTGACATCTATGAAACACCACGCTGCCATTGGCTTCCATGAGCAGACAGCAGTGTTCTGCCGGGCGCTCATGGGACACTTCTTTGCAAACGGTCCGGCAGTGACAGACACCTGGCGTGCCTGGTTAAGGCGAAGTGGCTTCTTGCTGGTGATCTTCAATCTGTCGGCTTGTGGTTGGTTCCCGGCTGTTGATCTGGCGCCTAAGTATGAGCCGCCACAATACGTCGTGCCTGACTCATGGCATGGCTCAAGTCCCTTCGTGAAGGGGAAGCCGGCGGATGATCAGCTCCGACCGGATTGGTGGAAGCTGTACAACGATCCCGTCCTGGACAGACTGATAGAGGAAGCTCTTGCTGCCAATCCGGATCTTCAAGCCACAGCCGAACGTTTCGTACAGGCCCGCGATGAGATGATGAAAGCCCGGGCGCAGTACCTTCCTCAGCTCGGCATAGGATTCGACGCCTCAAACAATAGACAGTCGGATGAGAGACTCTTTCGTCCTGAACATATTCCCGCCGAAGAAAAAACTATGGCACTTGGAGGCCTTGCCGCTTGGGAGCCAGATTTCTGGTCGCGCCTCCGGAATGCCACAATGGCGGAAACCTATCGCGCCGAAGAACGCGCCGCCGATTGGGCGCTCGCGCGTCTGAGTCTGCAGGCGGAAATTGCCTTGAATTACTTCACGATCCGCAGCCTCGACGCCCAGGAAGCGATCTATACCCAATCGATTGATCTCTACAACGATACGCTCAAGCTGACCAAGTTGCAGTATGCCGGGAAGATCGCGTCGGCGCTCGACGTCGCCCGCATCGAATCGTTGTTATTCAGCACTGAGACAAAATTGGCGCAGATTCAAGGTCAACGCCAAGTGGGCGAACAGGCCATCGCCATCTTGCTCAATAAGGCGCCTGGTAGCTTCACGCTTGAGCAGGTGGACGAGCTCCGAGTCACGGCGTTCACGATTCCTGTCACTCTTCCTGCCACCTTGCTTGAGCGCCGGCCCGACATCGCCGCAAGCGAGCGACGAATGGCGCAGGCGAACCGTGTCATCGGTATCGCCCGTTCCGCATTTTTCCCCAATGTGTCGTTCCGGCTCGGCGGCGGATTCGAAGATGGACTGAATCTGTTCAAGCTGGCCAATAGTTTCTGGTCCTATGGCGCCGGCGTTTCAATGCCGATCTTCCAGGGAGGGTATCGTCGCGCCCAATTGCAACAATCCTGGTCGGCCTATCGCGAAGTGGAGAATCTGTACCGTTCGACCGTGCTCAACGCGTTTCGTGAAGTCGAGAACAATTTGAGTCTGACAAACCGGCTGACGGTCGCTGTAGAACGACAAACCGCTTCAGTGGGGGCAAATCTAAAGACACAGCAGCTCACTCTTGAGCTGTACCGGGGCGGCCTGGCTAACAGCCTTGAAGTGATTTATGCCCAGCTCGGCACGCTCTTGGCGCGCATCGATTTGGTGCTCATCAAGGCAGACCTGCTGCGATCCTCCGTCAGCCTCGTTCGAGCCTTTGGTGGGGGATTTGATCGTAGTCAACTCCCTTCCGATGACCAGATTCAGCCGTTCAATACGTTTCAAATTACTGACCTCGACAAACCAAAGCCGGTGGGAGGGATCGACGTCAATGCAGATGGATCAAAGCCCTACAATGATCTGACGAAACCCCATGTTCCCTGATGAATCGCTCGCATACCTCGAATGCGTTTATATGTGCACCATGACGGATTGGCAGGCAGGTTGTTGGCAAACCCTTTCACGGCACGGGACAAACCGCGAATCCAAGCTGTCATGGACACACACGGAAGGCCAGCAGGCTGTTCAAAAAGGCCATTCAGCAAGGCCGCTGCGAGTGAAGAGGCGAAGCGAACTCTGTGCCGTACGTTGAGCCTCTGAGCGATGCGAGAATGCGACAGACGGACTTTTTCAACAGCCTGCTAGCCGCCAGTTCATCTCCGGTGATGGGATTCAGAGTTATGACGATCCCCGTGCGTACTTTGACCAGAGTGCCACCCGCTATAAGTAGGAAGAGGTAATTCATGAAATCGACGACCAGTCTGACAGTGACCCTAGCGATAGTTCTCTATTTGTTTCCGGTGACGGGCCACGCAGCAGACGTGCCTGGTGTCCCTCCGGAAATAGTCGCAGACTATATACATGCTGTGATTGAAAGCCACCGTGCCTTCTACACTGCTCATGTCGTCGAACGATTAGAGGAGCAGGGAGGAATCAAAGTAGATGGAGAATGGCGCACGCATAAGAAGACGTTACCGTTACCAATGCAGTTCGTTACCGATTCAAGCAACATGTTCTCAAAACTCACGGGGCTCCGGTACCGATTGATAAGTCTATGGCCGATTAATCCGAAAAATGGCCCACGCGATCAAGCGGATAAAAAAGGCCTAGAAGCTGTGATTGAGAGACCGGAACGGTCTGTCACTCGTACAATCAAGATCGATGATCAAACCTACTTTCGTGCGATTTATGCTGATCCGGCAGTTAGTCAGGCTTGCGTTATGTGCCATAATACTCATCCCAATAGTCCTAAAAAGGATTTTCAGATAGGTGAAGTTATGGGTGGCTTGGTCGTCGAATTCCCGCTGGGAAATCAGTGATTCCCGCTCATAAACAAACACAAAACCCCCGTAATTGTGAAGCCGATACCTTGTGTGGAAGACAGGCCAATGATCCCTTGCAAGTTGGCCAGGTGACCGACACACGGTCTCACGGTTAGTATGGTCAAAAATGATGGAGCGCCAACGACAAAAAATCGATGAAGGAGGGCTAACCTTGAGAGATGGGCTGATGGTGTAGCCTGACCACCGCTGGCCGTTGTTTGCCTGATCCAAGGTCCTCGGTGTTTGTGCCCTGTTGAGGATTTCTCAGAGCGGTATGAGAGGGACATATGTGTATGCGCTACGGATCAGTATGGCCAGGCCCTGCTACGTAGGGCCTGTAAGAGGAAGCACCAGTCTGGCCCGTCCGCGGAAGAAGGTCGGTTTAGTATCCCCCCGGCCTACAGCAAACATCCCAAAGGAAATGGTACGCCCATGAAAACTCTAATCATTGTAGCCCGGGATTCTATGTTACGTGACTTGGAAGAGCTCCTGCAGAGGAATGGTGTTACGGCATATACGATAATTAGCAACGTAATGGGTGTAGGTGTCACTGGAAGAATGTATGGGACCTTCCTCAACCCTGACATTAACGCCATCATTTTTGCAGTTCTTCCCTCCAACCAAGCAGACCGGGCAGTCAGCGCACTTAAAACCCTTCACGCAAGACGAAAAGCGGCCTCACATGATGACAAATCTATCCCGCTCAAGGTATTTTCATTTCCTTGTGAAGAGCATATATAGCGCGATGGACTAGAATGTGCCCTGTGTCCCGAAACGCACCCGGCTCGCCGCCACCTCGCGCAACCGCATGCGCAACGCCTCCTGCGGATCACGATGCCCCTGATACCGCAACGAGGCCCGCGCCATCGGCAACAGCCTCGAGACCCGGCGCTCACTGACTTGATAGGTCATTTGCGCCCAGCGGGCCAGGGCTCGCCGGTCCCGAGGCCTTACAGCTTTTTTCGGACGATCTCCTGCAACATGTGCCGATCGAGCGAGAGATCCGCCACCAGTCGCTTTAGCTTTGTGTTTTCCTCCCGCAATTGTCGCAACTCCCGCAGCTCGCTCAGCCCAAGCCCCGCATACTTCCGTTTCCACACGTAGATCGTCTGCTCACTAATCCCCACGTCTCGACAGACCTCGTTACGGTTGTACCACCCTCCGCGTGCCGCAAGGCCGCCAGGATTTGTTCCTCGGTATGTCCACGTCGTCGTGCCATCGTCGGGTCCTCCTTGGTGAGAAGAAGACCACGCTGCACGCCCTTTCCTCAAGCGCCCCCTGGCTTACTTTTCGGGTTTTGGGTCACGAAAAGATGACCGTATGCCACGTACCCGTCATACCGTCGAGCAGATTATTTCCAAGCTGCGCGAAGCTGAAGTGGCCATAGGTAACGGGCAGCCCATCGCGCAGACCTGCCGCACCCTGGGGATTACTGAACAGAAGGTCCAAACTGGGCTGCAGGAGGCATCGAATTTCCAGCACGGCTGGTCAAGTTTTCAGGGAAGGGTCAAGCGGGCCGGTTCCTCAAGCTCCCGCTGGCCTACTTTTCTGGTTTTGGGTCACTGGCTCATTTGGGACGAACAAATGGCTTGACTCTTAACCGGACACTACGATATACACCGAAGAATTTAGCTGTGTTATTCTTTTCCTCACACACTGGCGAAGTACCAGTGAGACGTTCACATTGAAAAGACCAGTTGCACATTTGCCTGGAGAAGTTCGCCCAACCATTTCAGAGAGGAGTTCAACCATGATGAAAAGACAGTCACCTCAACTGATTGCCATCGCAGGGGCCATGGTCCTTGCGATGGCCGGATTGATGGGATTGCCCTCCGAGGCATCCGCGAAGACCCATGACATCAAGATGACTGCCCTCGAAACGGAAATCGTGATTGAAGGAACGGGAACGAAATATAGGGCCTGGACGTTCAACGGCCAGATGCCGGGGCCGGCCGTGCGGGTCACGGAAGGCGACACTGTCAACTTCACGCTGGAGAATCCCAAGACCAATGCTTATCCACACGCCATGGACTTCCATGCGGCGGAAATCGATTTCCTGAAGAACTACCGGGCCATCAATCCGGGAGAAACCATTTCTTTCACCTTTGTGGCGAAGAAGCCCGGCGTGTTTTTCTATCATTGCGGCGCAGCGCCCATGATCCAGCACGTCGCGCGCGGCATGTTCGGCGCGATTATCGTCGATCCCAAGAATCCGAAGGTCTGGCCGAAAGCGGACCGGGAGTTTTTGTTGGTCCAATCTGAGCTCTGGAAGAACCCCGACGATGTCGAGGCCATGTTCGCCCGGAAGTTCGACTATACGGTCTTCAACGGAGGAATCTTCAAGTATCATCCCTTCTTCATCGGCTCGGAAGCGCTGGAGGCGAAACCAAATGAGCGGGTCCGGATCTATTTTGTGAACGCGGGTCCCAACGAGTTTTCTTCGCTCCACCCGATCGGCGAGATTTGGGACAACGTCTACGAGAGCGGGAACCCTGCTAACAAACTCACAGGGGTGCAAACCTATGTTGTGGGACCCGGAAGCGCCGCCACATTCGACTTGGTCTCCGAATCACCCGGGGTCTATCCGATTGTGACGCATTCGCTCACTGGAGCCCTTCGGGGAGCCATTGCCGCGCTGACGATTACACCGGTAGCCAAGGATGCTCCGCTGATGCCACTGACACCCTGGAAGCCCTAAACGACCAGAAATATGATAGAGCTGTGCACTCGAAGGAAACCCTCATTTACCTCTCAAAAAGGAGCGCCTTTCATGAAACAACTTTCTCGCGCCATCACGACTATGCTGACCGTCGCCGTACTGTTGATCTCAGCGCCGGTGTGGGCAGCCGATGCTCCGTTGCCCTCACTCTATGAACGACTCGGCGGAACCGGCCCTATCACGGCCGTCGTCGGCAAGTTCGTCAGCATCGTGGGCCAAGATACCCGCATCAACGGGTATTTTGCCCATGCCGATCTGCCGCACCTGAAGAAACAGCTGGTCGACCAGGTCTGCCAAGCCAGCGGAGGCCCCTGCACCTATGATGGGAAAGACATGAAAACAACGCATGCCGGCATGAAAATCACGACGGCTGCCTTCAATGCCCTGGTTGAAGACCTCGTCAAGGCATTGGATACGTTCAACGTGCCAGCCAGGGAAAAGAACGAACTTCTTGCCGTGCTGGGTCCTATGAAGACCGACATCGTCGAAGTGCCGTAAAGGGCAACGGGCAGGCGGTGAGATCCTCGCCGCCTGCCCATGAACGCGTTCAAAAGAGGAACACTGCAACCCCGCCGAACCGGAGCTTCGCATGGTCCGACACTCGCATCACCGTCTACCATGAGATCGTAAGACAAATCGATGCACCTACCCAAGGGTTTCAGATCGCCCCCCTGCAGACAGGTATTCCGATGACACGAACAGCTCATCGCAGATACGCAAACCGGACGCAGACGCCCTTAGCGAAGAGCGTACCCGCAACCTGCCCACAGCCTCATGTGGACGGCAAGGCCTCGCTCAGGCACAACCGTCTGATGCTTGCGATGGCGCTCACCGTGGGTCTTGCCGTATTTCAGCCGGCCGAAGCCAGCCACGCCGCCATGGAGAGGGTTCCCGTCGTGCTGATAGGACCTGGCTGCGACACCCATGAGAACGAGCTAAGCAGCGCGTTGCTCACCCTTCAGGGTGTGAACGCCGCGCATTTTCATCGTGTACCCGATCACGTCTTGGTGGATATCACCGTTGGCATAATCGTGCCGGAAGAATTGGTTCACCATCTCAATACGGCGGCCACGTCATGGCAATGCCGCGCTGAAATCATGCAATCCTGCATCACGGCAGACCCGGCCCCCCGTACTGGAATAAACGCACCATAAGTGGGCGATTGAAATCCCATCAGTTTCGCACGCTATGCGGGATCATCGCCGGACTGATGTTTCTCCATGAACAACCACTGCCGTAGCGGGCTTCGGTCAGTTCCCGTAGCACCCGTTGGCAAGGGGGTCCAACCAGAATGTTTAGAAGGGGAATCCCGCCCAACTCATGAAGAAGGGCGGTACGGGGGGCTTATTTTGTGATTTGCTTCGCTGCTTCGACAATCGATCGTGCGCCGATGCCAAAGTGGTCGACAAGTTCGTCCGGCTTCCCGCTGTGTGGGATCGTACGAACGGCAACCTTGTGCACTTTGATACCTTCGGGTCCAACCGCGCTGAGCACCGCATCCCCGAGACCGCCGTGCGCATAATGATCTTCAACGGTGAGGAGACGCCCCTGCGTAGCCCTGGCGCTGTCCAGCAACGTGGTACGGTCGATGGGAACGATGCTGTAGAGATCGATGATCCGCACGGAGATGCCGGCAGCTTTCAATGTGTCATACGCCTTTAAGGCTTCGAAGAGCGTGACGCCTGCTGCCACGATCGTGAGGACATCCGACGCGCTTTGTCGAATGACTTTCGATCCACCAACCTGGAACGTTTCATCCGGCCCATACAACACCGGAGACTTCGGACGACCGGCACGAATGTAGACCATTCCCTTGTGAGCGGCAGCCGTTTCGACCAACCGATACGTGCAGGTCGCATCAGACGGATACAACACGGTCACGCCAGGCTGCGCAGCCATCATCGCGATATCTTCCAAGCCCATTTGCGAGGGACCGTCTTCCCCGATGCTGACGCCGACGTGTGTCCCGACAAGCTTGATATTCGAACCGCTGATCGCAGCCATGCGGATGAAATCGTAGGCGCGGGTAAAAAATGCCGCGAATGTGGCGACAAACGGAATTTTCCCACAGGCCGCCAATCCTGCAGCAGCCCCGAGCATATTTTGTTCGGCGATAAAATTTTCAAAGAATCGATTGGGGAACTTCTTGCCGAACTTATCCGTATAGGTCGAGTTCTTCACGTCGGCATCCAGTCCGACGACGAGCGGATTGACGGCACCCAGTGCTTCAAGTGCATAGCCAAACGCTTCGCGTGTAGCGACCGCATCGCCTACTTTGTAAGGCGAAGGTGGGAGAGGACTGATCGACAAGGGCCCCTGAGGCGACGTCGATGGTTTCTTCACTGAAATGATGGTGCTGCTCGGCTTCAACTGCTTGCTCAACTCATCGATCGCCTTCTGGGTTTCCTCACCTTTGGCAACCGGCTTCCCATGCCAGCCAGGATGGTTCTCCATGAAGGAGATCCCCCTGCCCTTGAACGTTTTGGCAAGAAGCACCGTCGGTTTACCTTTGGTAGCGGCAGCGGTATCGAATGCTGCGAGCACAGCTGAAAGATCGTGCCCGTCAACCACCAGCGCCTGCCAGCCGAAACCGGCCCACCGGGAGCGATACCCCTCCATGTCGTGTTGCAGCATGGTGGGATCGCTTTGACCAAGCCGATTGACATCGACAATGGCACAGAGATTATCCAAACCATGATGGCGCGCGACTTCAGCCGCTTCCCATACGGATCCCTCGACGGATTCTCCATCGCCCATCAAGACGTAGGTTCGGTGATCCAGTTTGTCGACGAATTTTGCATTCAGAGCGATACCGATGCCGACTGGAAGGCCTTGCCCCAATGAACCCGTTGCCATATCGACAAACGACAAGCGAGGGGTCGGATGCCCTTCCAGATCTGAGGTCAACGTGCGCAACTTCAAGAGATCACTTTTCGGAAAGAGACCTGCTTCCGCCCAGGCGGCATACAGCAATGGGGCGGCATGGCCTTTTGACAGCACAAACCGATCGCTATTGGGGGCTTTCGGATTTTTGGGGTCATAGCGCATGACGGAAAAGAACAGAGCTGCGACGATGTCCGCGGCGGAGCAGCAACTGGAGGGATGCCCGCTCCCGGCTTCACTCGTTGCACGAACACTCTCGATCCGGAGCTGCGTGGCCTTGTTCTGTAGTTCAGTAAGCAATTCAGGCTGGGTGGTTGAGCTAGCCATCAGAACTCCCTTCGGGATTTGGATACAAATGATGCTGCTGGAATCTTCTCGCCTTCTCGATCGGCAGCATCGCGGTGGGAGTTGAGGCTAACAAAATGAAGTGAGGGAGTCAATGAACACAAGGGATTCGACTGACCCCCTAGATTGAGACACGGCGAAAAGGATCGGATTGCCATCTTTTGGACAAAGCCTCAATCCAAAGAGACATTGCCAAAAGAGTCAACCAAAGCTGAGTTTTTGAAAGATTGGGGTAAACCTGATGAAATCATCTCTACGTCCGAAATGAGGAAACTTGGTACAGTAGGAAACTATGGTGTGGTGTGATACCCGTATTGGTGCTGCCAGTAACGTTAATACTACCTGCGTGTGATGGATTCGACCGGATCGATTTTCAAGGCAACGAAGCCAAGAGTCTTCACACAAGACACACAGCGAGGTCCGGTTATTTTGATTGGGGGCCGGAGGCAGATGGGTGGAGTGATCCTGCTTGTCGGTTTCCTCTACCTCCTAACAGCGTATTCCGCAGGCTGGTGCGTTCCATCAGCGTCGGGAGATTGACCAGTTTCCTCCGACATACCGACCCTAACTAGGGCGATTATCCCCCTCTTGACAGGTGGCTTCTAACATGGCACACTGGCCCCAACATCACGGGAGACCAGGCCATGCGGAAAAACCAAAAGAACACGTTGCAGATTCATCAGATGTCGATAGGCGATTTTGAGCGCCTGTTT
>CBDDRH010000027.1:0-9304 GCA_965233025.1 uncultured bacterium | reverse complement strand
GACCGACGCCACAACGCGGCGGGTGGAAGTGACAGGTGTCATATGGAAGCCTTGTCAGCCATTGATCACGTCTGTTCCGTCCGTGAAGCCGACGAATATCGTGTCATCTATTGAGCATAAAAGGGGGACTCCTTCTATGGCTAAGTAGCAGACGTGCGCTTCCCATTTGGTTTGGTGCCTGTGAAGACAAACATAATCAGAAACGCTCCACACCAAATGGAGAAGTACGTCTAAGGAGGACATCCATGAAAACGATCAGCAAGTACGCAAAAAAAGTTGGGTCAGTGGCAATGGTTCTCGGCATGGTCATGTTCGCCAGCTTCGTGGTGCTGGCAATCCCGGCTCATGCCGGTGCGGATGCCACATTCACGCCGCTGGTGACGTTGGTGACCAACTACATGCAGGGGTCGCTCGGTTTGTTGCTCGCCCTTGCGGCGGCCACCTATGGGCTGGTGTCGGCCATCGCCGGCCGCTGGGGCGCCATGTTCGGTGGGTTCGGCGTAGGAGCGGGATTCTTCTACGTTCCGACGATCCTTCCGACCATCGTGACAGGATTGCTGTAAGGGTTCGCGGAGATGGGGCGGCTGCGCGCCGCCTGGTTTCTCGCTACGGTGGAGACACCGGATTGCTGGGTCAATGATAACTGCACTTCAAACCGATACGTGCGTCTGGGGAGGACGTTCATGAAAACGATCAGCAAGCATGTACAGAAATTCGCGTCGATGGCGATAGTTCTCGGCATGGTCATGTTCGCCAGCTTCGTGGTGCTGGCGATCCCGGCTCATGCCGGTGCGGATGCCACATTCACGCCGCTGGTGACGTTGATCACCAATTATATGCAGGGTTCGCTCGGTTTGTTGCTCGCCCTTGTGGCGGCCACCTATGGGCTGGTGTCGGCCATCGCCGGCCGCTGGGGCGAAATGTTCGCCGGGTTTGGCGTGGGAGCCGGATTCTTCTACGTTCCGACAATCATTCCGACCATCGTGACGGGATTGCTATAGCCGGTATTGAGATGGGGCGGCCCGGCCGCCCCATCTTTCTTCCCAAGGAGGGACTGCTGTGGGTACCTTTATCCCGAGATACATGGATGCGCTTCCCCAAATTCTTTGGTGGGAGTTGGATGAACTGGTGATTCTCTTTCTGTCTTTTTTCCTCGGTCTGATTACACGCCAGCTCACCACGCTCTTGATCGTCGGTGTCATTAGCACATTCATTCTTGCGAAGCTCAAGAACGGCAAGAGTGATGGCTTTATTTTTCATTTGGTCTATTGGTATGGCGTTCCGTCTTTTGCGATCAAGGGCGTGCCTTCAGGGGCGATTCGGGAGTTCGTTGAGTAGGAGACTGTGATGAAAATCGAACTGTGGAAATCATTGTTGCATACCAGGCAGATGCTCATCGTGTTTATGGCGTTGATCATCCTTCTATTGTCTGGTGCGTTGGTAACCAACGGCATCTTTCGAAGCCATGAAGTGCTTCACATCGTGCCGATGCAGATTCAGCAGGCGTACTCGGCGAGTGCCATGGATGGGGATGAACAGTATCGGAAGGCCATCGCGCTCTCGCTATTGCCATGGATTGCCAATGTCACTCCCGCGTCAGTCGAATACACCCATAAATTGTTCATGAGTTATGTCCCCCCAGATTTGTATGGGGTCATGGGAGAGTCGCTCGGAGCTGAAGCGGTGTATGTGAAGAAACATAACTTGAACCGAGTGTTTTTTCCAACAGCGACTCGGGTGAGCGGAGACGAAATCATCATTCAGGGAATGGAGCGCCGGTTTGTTGGCAAAACTGAAACCCAAGAGGAAGAACGTGAATATCACATCAAGCTGCGTTTTCAAGACTGGAAGCCGTGGGTTGTTGCTGTGCGTGGTATCCATCTGGATCGCACTAACAACGCCGATGGAAAGTCTGGCGAGTCAGAGGCTGGTCATAACGGATGACAGTCCGCGGCAGATCGTCCTCTCCAGTCGTGATCTGAACGTGCTTGTGTTTCCCAGCCAGGTCACGAGCGCTGTGACCTCAAAGACGGACCTCCAGGCTGACAAAGATGGTCGGAATGTGATCGTCCGTGCGCGAACCGGGCCTGCCGATTTAATCATCACGGCAGGTTCCCTTACTTACGTGTTTGAAATCACCGTTCGGCCTGCGCTGAGCGCGCAGATGATCAATATCGATGACTTTCGCGGTGCCGCTATGGATCGTGACGCGGATCCGATCCGACATGCAGCTGACTACCAAGATGGGTTACTCGAAGTCATTAACCTTGTGGCGAAGGGTTCGATTCCAAAAGGTTACTTTGCCTCCACGATCCCTCAAGAATTTTATCCCAAGTGGCTCGAACTCAAAGTGTTGAATGCGGTCGAGTACAGAGGGCCGAAGTACCGTGTCACCGTCTATGTGCTCGAGAACATCGCGCAGACCAAGTACACGATTCGTCAGCCTGAATTCTACACCGGTCGTCAAAAAGCCATTGCGCTTGATCGTCAGGTTGTCGAACCGGGTGAGCGTGTTGAGATTCTGATTGCCGATGATACGCCTCCTATTCGAGAAAAAGCGGCACCGAAGATCGATCCAGATTCCAAGAACTAGTTTGGGAGTAGGGGGGAGATTTGCACAATGACGACCTTATCCGGACAGTCTGGCCCAGTGTTACAGCCGGGCGATCCCATCAAAGCGGAAAAGACGACCCCATCGTCGAAAACCTTAGTGACCGCGGCTGTGGTGATCGGATTTGTTGCCCTGGCGATCGTACTGAGTCAATTTCGTACTCCGCCCGGTGCTGTAGTCGCGACAAAGGCACCAAAGACGATCTCCATTGATACTGAAAAGGTTGACAAGGAGATCTTCCTCAAACAGGCCGGTTCCCGGATTGAGGCGTTGGAAGTAGAGAATGATGTGCTGCGTCGAACACTGGATCTTGACCACAAAAATCAAGATGAGATCAGAAAACAGATCTCTGATTTATCAAAGCAGATCGGGAGTGTCCAGCGTTCCGGCGGAGTGACATTCGCGCCCGGCGATGGTAAGGGCGCTCGGCCGTCCGGCATGCCTCCGCTGCCGCCTCCATTGGCCCCTGGTGGGGCGTCTGCACAGCCAGCGGCCTTTCCTCTTCCGAAGGGTGGTGTACCTGGTGCACTTCCAGTAGGGCGTCCGGGCGCAACGGGTGTTCAGGCCGGTGGGGCCGTTGACCTTCCACAAGATGGGATCCGTGTGCTCTTTAAGACTGATCCTGCGACGGTGAAGAAAGCCTCTGAGAAGAAACTGTGGTTGAACACCGGCGCGATTATCCCGGTCAAATTGTTGTCCGGGATGGATGCCCCTGCGAAAACTGCGAGTGGGGCCGGTGCTGGTGGAGCCTCACAAAACAGTCCCTATCCCGTGTTGATGGTCGTTCGGGATCTCATGAAGCTCCCGAATGAAGTCATGGTCGATGCTCGTGAGTGTTTCATCCTTGGTGAAGGGGTGGGGGAACTCTCGAGTGAGCGTGTGCAAATACGAGGTACTGCGATCTCGTGTGTCAAGCAGAATGGCGAAGCCGTCGACCTTGATCTGAAAGGATTCGTCAACGGTGAAGACGGCAAGCTCGGCTTGCGCGGCCGAGTCGTGATGAAAGAGGGTGCATTACTGGGTCGGACGCTACTGGCTGGTTTCGTTTCAGGGATTTCACAGGCATTTATGCCGTATCAGCAAGGGTTCGTCATCGCTCAAAGCCCCAACCAGGCATTTAATCTTCCTTCAGCCGGTCCGCTTGCCATGGCCGGGGCAGCGGGCGGCATGGGACAAGCGGCTCGGTTTCTCGCCCGACATTACAGCATGATGGCTGCCTCGGTCTTTCCGGTGATCGAGATCGATGCCCAACGTGAGGTGGACTTCATTGTCGGGACTGGTCGCGAACTGGTGGATTACTTCCTGTAACGGCGTGAGTTCATCGGGCAGTCATTATTGAAGGGGGTTCATATGTCGACAACAAAAAGAGTGGGTGTTGGATTGACAGTCGCGGTGATGGTGGTCTGTGAGGTCATCGCATTCGGTCAAGTTTCCCAAGGGAGTGAACGGAGTGATGTACCGCAAATGCTCCAATCCACAATGGAACAGAAGTTTCCGGGAATGAAACTGCGTCGCGTGGCGAAGACTGAAATCCCGAGTTGGTATCTCGTTGAGACTGAGTCGGATAGTCCGGAAGGGCTGTGGTACGTCCATGAAAGTGGTCGGTATGTGTTAGCAGGCGGGATGTTTGACATTCAACTTGGTCGCAACGTGACTCAGGAATATCTGAGGGAGCGGGAGCGCAGAGTCCTTGATTCACTGGATCTGAGCAAGACGATCCTCCTCCAGCCTGAGTCCCCGAAGATTACAAAACCTCTTTTAGTTGTCGATGATCTGGACTGCCCGGTTTGTCAGAAGCTGCATCCGGAAATCAAGAAGCTGGTTTCCTCAGGGGTTCCTGTCGCCGTTCTGCTGCATCCCTTGACCACGATTCACCCTGATGCCTATCGGAAATCAGTGGCGGTCTGGTGTTCTTCTGACCGTGCTGCCTCGCTGGATAAGGCCTTGGCTGCTCAGCCTATCGAGAATCCAGCACAGCTTTGTCAGCATCCGGTTGATGACATTCTGAAGTTTGGCCGGCGCCTCAAATTGCACAAGACACCTACCGTGTTCCTGCCGAGCGGTCAACGTCTGGAAGGATTTGTCTCAGCAGAGCAATTGTTATCGATGCTTCAACTCGATGCGTCCAAACCGTGATCTGAGGCCGTGTTTGTCCTCAAAGGAGTAACGTCCCATGATGTCCTCTCGCATACATGTCGATCTTCTGGGCTATGAGTCCATGCACCAGTTCTTCTTTCCGGTTGTGAAGGGGCTCGCCCTCCTCTTGTTGGGAACATTGACTGCGTGCGGAGGGGGGTACCAATCAGATTTCTCGTGCAAAGGCTACCCGGATCAGGCGATTTGCGAATCGGTTTCCATGGCGTATGCGAATCGGTTTGATAAACCGGCAATGGTGACTGAGAAACATGGAGGCAATTCCTCATCTGATCACGCGGATTCGAAAGCTGCGCAGGATCTCCCGTTGCCGGTGAATGGCGCCTTTGCTGGTCGAGCGGAATCCTTTCTCGGCAAGCCGATCGTGACCCCTGCGAAGACTCTCCAGGTGTGGATCGCGCCATGGCAGGATGCGAAGGGTCGTCTCCACGAAGCGACGATTGTCTATCAAGTGGTAGAAGGTCCCCGATTTGTTTATGGACATCAATTTGGAGGCAAGGGAGCAGCCGCGTCATCCTATGGTCGATCTCGCGAGTTTATCCCTCGGAACTCCCGAATGGTGGAGCCGCCGAGTACTCGCAATCGGGCGGGTGGTCCGGCTGCGGCTTCAGCGTTGTCGACAGTTCAATCTCAAGAGCCAGTAGGAGGTCCAACGGGTGGAGCAGAACGTCCGCCTACGATGTCTCCTCTGCCACAGGGTTTGCCGCAAATGCCGGTTCCTGGTGGGGCGTCTCCGTACATGCTGGAGGATGGACCCCTGGGATTACCGACAATGCCATAAGTTGATCGTGGGAAGTCGTGGGGGGACCTCCATTGTTATGGGCTAAGAACAAGAAAGGTAAGACATGTCGACCATACTAGAAACTCGCGTGAAACAGACAGTTGAGCGGACCTCGTTGAGTGAATGGCTTCCCTATGAGGCTTATGACGAGAAGAATCGTGTCTATCGAATGGATGATGGCCGCATCGGAATCCTATGGGCCAGCCGACCGATCTTAGGGCTTGATGAAGGGCGGATTCAAAAGCTGACCAACTTGTTTGAGTCGGATCTTCCTATCGGAACCACCTTTCAATTCATGCTCCATGCGTCCCCTATTATCGAACCGTGCTTGGATCAGCATGTGGTGCTTGCCGAACGGGGGACTCAGAGCCCCGAGCATCATGCTGCTGCCCGTGCCAAGAAGGAGTTTTATCTGCACGCGAGAGATACATCTCTGATTCCAAATCCTCCCCTAAAGCCTCGTGACATCACGCTCTATGTCTCCATTACGATGCCGGTAAAGGATATCAATCCTGATGGGTGGGACGAAGAATCGGTCTATCAGGCCTTAGATGGGATTGAAGAACAGCTTCGAACGATGGGACTGTTGCCTCAGCGTGTACCTCCGCTCCAGTTTCTCTGGCTACTTCATGTCTTATTGAATCCCGGTCATTCGTGGAACGATCGTCCCCCTGGCTATTCAGATGAGATGCTCCTTCGTGATCAAGCCGTGCGGTTGGATACGGTGATGAATGTCAAAACCAAAATGCTGGAACTTGACAATAAATTCGTCAAGACCATGACCATCCAATCGTGGCCCCTTCATTGGCACGGAGGGCGTAATCGGGAGTTCATCGGTAGCTTGATGAAGCTGACCGATCAGCTCATTTGCCCATTCTTCATCACATTAAACGTACTGAAGTTGGATCAAGTTTCAGAGAAGGCACGATTCAACAAGAAACACCTGGTGATATCCAATCAAGCTAAAGGGTTGTTTCTGAACCTCATTCCCGTGTTTCGCTCAAAGCTCGAACATTCCAATGCGATGGCGGTAGAGATCGAGAATAGTCGTCAGTTTATTGGCCAGTTTTTCCAAGTGGCGATCTATGCCGATTCTCCTCGGCAGGCGCAACAACAAGCGGACTCCATGAAGTCCATCTATCGCGCGATGGATATCAATCTTCAGGACGATTTCTTCATTGGCTTGAAGATTTTCCTCTGCGGCCTGCCGATGGCGTTGCCTTCTGACGCCAAGCTTTTGCGGGATGGGTTGCGCCGACTAAAGACGGTGCACACCGCTGTTCCCGCGCATTGTGCGCCATTGGTGGGGGATTGGAAGGGGGGCGGCTCCCCGGTCCTCTTATACACGTCCCGCTCTGGACAGGTTGTCTCGCTCGATCTCTTTGCGAATCAGCAAGGTAATTATAATTTTTCGGCGATTGCCACGTCCGGTGCTGGAAAGTCGTTCTGGATGAATGACTTGATCGAGAACTATCTGCAGGTGGGTGGGCGTGGATGGATTATCGATGCCGGGTATAGCTACGTCAAACTATGTGAACTTCGCAAGGGCCAGTATATCCAATATGCGAAGCAAGGGGCGAAGCTGTGTTTCAACCCATTCTCCAAGCTCGTGCATTGGGGTGATGGCTCCAGCGCCTATGACGATGATTATGCCGATGAGATGGAGCGAGCAAAGGATCGTGCAGATGAATTCTGGTCGTTGGTTGCGATCCATGCCCAGATGGTGAGTCCGTCGCAGAAACTGAACGATGTACAGATGGCCCTCCTCGAGGAAGCCATTCAGTTAGTCCTTCAGGACGAAGGCAATAGAGGAACGCCAACCCATGTGATGGTGCGTCTTCGAGAATCGAAGGATGATCGCGCACAGGATATGGCGTTAGTTCTTCAGAAGTTTTCCAAGGGCGGGATGTACGAGCATCTGTTCAATCGGGTGAACAATATCAATTTTGAAAATGATTTGGTGGTGATGGAGATGGACGGTCTGGGAGACCAGAAAGCCCTAGGCTCTGTCCTCCTGCTCTCGGTCCAGATGAGCATTCAAAGCGCCATGTTTGAAAAGGCGAATAAAGGCCGCCGTAAGTTCTTGGTCATGGATGAAGCGTGGGATCTCCTCTCGGATGGGGGAAACTGTGGTCCGTTTTTCGAAAAGGCTGTGCGCCGGGTCAGAAAATATGGGGGATCAATCGGAACCATTACCCAGAACATTGATGACTATGACGTGAAGATGAAGGAAGTCGGGATGGCTCTGTTGGGGAATTCCGATTTCAAGCTCCTACTGAAGCAACATCCCGAGAGTATCGAAAGCATGCGGCGTACTGGAAAGATCAAGCTGAACGATTTCGAGTATTCCCTTTTGGAGAGCGTGGACCGGGGAAGGGGATATTCGGAGATCTTTGCCATCACGCCCTTTGGTCGAGGTGTTGTCCGCCTGGTGGTCCCACGACAGACCCAGTTGCTCTACACGACCGATCCCGATGAACTCCATATGATTGCACAGGTTCGAAAAGAACATGGCGAGGATCTGAGTATTACTGAGGTCATCAAGATCATGATTCAAGAGGAACACCGTCGGAGCGGTCAATCGGGGCGGACTACATAGTTGGTGTTGTCTGGGAGGAATGTGATGAATGCAGATGTGGTTGTCACGCGGCCCAAAATACAGGTAGCCGGCACGATTACTCGCTGGATCGACGAGCATCCTCGTGTGTTTTGGGGAATGGTCATTGTCTATGCGGCAATCTTTACGGTGGCCGCTGTTTCTCCTTGGTATCAAATTCATATGCGAGATCAGGAGAGCTGGCCGTTTCATACGGTGTTCTTGATTAAGAAGGGGATGTTGCCTGAACGCGGGGAGTTGGTGGCTTTCCAGCTACGGGAGGAATACGTCGAGCGCATTGAACCCCATGCTCCGAGAACACAAATACCCGTGAATACGATGTGGATGAAGCGAGTCTTGGGTATGCCTGGGGATCGGGTGGATGTTGTTGAGAATCAAGTGGTGATCAACGGACAACCGGTTGCGTCTGGACTCGGTCGTGATCGTTTTGGTGTTCCGATCTACCTCACGAGTTTCCGCGGGGAGATTCCACTACATCAGTACTATGTCTCTCTTCCTCATCCGCGGTCTTTTGATTCGCGATATTACGGGATGGTGAAAGAAAGTGACGTGATCGGTCTTGCAGTTCCCTTGTTCTAGTCTATCCCGTAAACCTGGGTGTGGGACTTGTTTCGGGGATTCTTCGCCCAGGCGATTCGGCCTCTTACTCTTACGCCGGGGCACGGTCTTACAGTTCTTGATCATAGCTACATGTCCACGTTGTTCTAGGAGGTTCGTTCAATGATGCCGCTGCATCTCCTTGTCGCCAATCTCGTTCTGGGTCTCGGTATTGTTTCTTCCTGGCCGGTTCTGGCTGGGCAAACGACTCCGACTCACACACCATCAGAAAAGACCCATCAAGAGATCGCTTCCGAAATAGCGCGGTATTCGAGGCAGCACTTACAGCAGACGATGCCGTCGAAAACACCGAAAGAGATGCGGAAGGATGGCGTGTATTTGCTCGTGTCGTTCTCCATGCCTGAAGAAACTCTCAAAGAGTACTTCCGTCAAGCAAAGCAGTTGGGCGCGCGTGTGCTGATTCAGGGCCTGGTGAACAATTCCTTTAAGGAAACACAGACCCGAATCATGCGGATTTATATGACAGCTGAAAATCAGCCCGATGAGTCGACACATGCCGGTATCGCCATTGATCCTGTGATTT
>CBDDRH010000026.1:0-4180 GCA_965233025.1 uncultured bacterium | reverse complement strand
ACAGAACGCCGCGGGAGTTTGCTACGTTGATGGGGGCGGCTGCGGCCGGCATGAAACCGCCGTCCTCCGCCGCAGAAGCAAAGGCAGGAGCTAGAGATGTCGTCGTATGATCGAGTGCGCGAAGAATGGGGGCAGGTCACTACGACGCCTATGGAAACCGTCTCACTCAAGATAGTCAGACGCTTCCTTATAACTCCGATAACCGCATATCTTCCGGCAACGGCGTGACCTATGACGCCCTTGGCAACATTCGTACCGAAGTAGTCGCCAGCGTCACCAACACCTACACCTACGATGCCGAAAACCGCCTGACCAAGATTGAAGCCAGCGGCGCCACCGTGGTCGATTACCTCTACGACGCCTTTGGCCGTCGCACCAAGAAAAACCTGGCGACGGGTACCGACCGCGAATATTTTTACGACCTCGGTGGAAGGATGGTTGTTGAAACCAATGATACCGGCGGTGTTTGGGGAGTGGAGTATTATGCCGGGGGTTTACATGTCGGCACGTATACCAGCGGGCACACGTATTTCTCTCACCAGGATTACATCGGTACCGAGCGCGTGAAGACTGACGAGAACGGCGTGATTGCGCAAGACTGCACCTATGGCCCTTTCGGCGACAATGAGTCCTGCACCGGCGGAATTAACAGCATGATTAAGTACGCCGGCTATGAGCGCGACTCTGAGTCCGGCCTCGACCACATGTGGTTCCGTTACTACAACCCCCGCCTCGGACGCTTCATGACGACCGACCCCTACGGCGGCAGCATGGACATCTCCGATCCTCAATCTATGAATCGCTATGCGTATGTTAATGGCAATCCCACGAACTATTTCGATCCGTTAGGGCTGGAATGGGTTTGTTCCAGCACTTCAATTAACGGCGTTCCAAATGGGCCAGGAACCTGTAGATGGGTCTCTGATTTCCACCCCCCTGGTGAAGTCGGCCAAAAGGGGGTATCGGACGCGTTTGGACGAGGCTTCAGCTTTGACGGAATGGCGATGGTGCTGGACGGTCTCGAGGGTGTGGAAGCTACGGCCGAAATCCTTGGCCACATCGTTGACGCTGCAGCGTCAACGATATGTAGCGCGCTTCCAGACGGGCGCGTGACTTCCGTAAATAACTCTTGGGGAGGTGTAGGGTCTGTTGGGGGTTCATTCGACGTCGTAGTGAATTACAGAAGCGGCGAAGTGACTGGGTTTGCAACAGCAACTGGCCAGGCAGGTTGGAACGGTGGGGTATCTATAGGATTATCGACTGGGTTGGTTTATGGCTTAGGAAATAGCAATGCGAAATACTCAGGTTCGTCAAGAGGTTTTGGAGGATCTGGGCCAACACCTATCCCATTCGTTGGAGTTGGTGGTGCGCTGTCCAGAGGGAACGGCGTTACGGTTTCGTCCGTGAATGTAGGCGCTTCACCTGGTGGAAAAATCGGCGGAGGTATTAGTCATTCCGAAACTTCAAACGGTAAAGCTCTCGGCAAGAGGTGGGCCTTCAGTCCTGGCGACTGGGCTGTTCATTCGGTGAAAAGGATGTGCCGATGATTCACTTTCCACCTCAGGTTCTGATTGTTGCGATAGTTGGAGGTACCTTCGCCATTGGAGCCAATATGCTTGCCTTGGTGATTGTGGGACAGATCAATAGCAAGTTACCTGAAGCCGAGCGGCTTTCATATGCAGGTTGGAGTCTGAGAATCCGCGCCAAACATCGAGAGCTGTATCCGGAGAGTAAATTGGTGCTCTATTTTGATCTTTGTGCCGCTTTAATGTTGGTTTGCTTTTGCTTTGGTGGCTATTATTGGGTATTCATGAATTAGGGTGGCCCACTTAAAATTCCCGATTAGTTTGTACTTGTCGCCGAAACAAGAATGTTTCGGGTGCCCACTCAAGCGTAAGCTTGTGTGGGAGGCTGTCCACCTAATATCACCCAGCTATACTCCACTCCATCTCTATGATTCCACTCCAAATAGAGTTCAGTATTTTTATGTTCCATCCGCTTCCTTCCCTGCTAACTTGAAGGCATGGATTGCAGAGATGCAGTGCTCGGGAAAAGGACAAGGGAGTCGGGTACAGCACGGTTTCAACCGGGCGATCACATCGCCGCGCAGCGGCCCCTCACTGCCGCAGGCTGTTTTTATCCTGTCGGTCGACGCTGGCAGCAGGCTCTTCCAGCTAACTGCTTGAAAACATTAGTTCAACCGAGAATTGACGCTAACTCATTGATTCTAATGGTTGCCCCCTAAAGGGGGGTGGGGGGTGGGTAATTAAATGGTAAACACAAGATGGGATGATTCGACGACCTAAGTGCTTTGTTTTGTATATATTTACCTTTAACCCCTTTGTTTCCGCGATGTTGGAATCATGTTGTTGAAAATAGATAACTTAGCACCTAAAAAGTTTTTTATTTGGAGCCCGGGGTTCAGAAAACGGTACCGGGAAACGAGCGATTTGAGAAAGTACAATCTCCCTATGCAAGCAGCTTCATCCAGCAATACTCCGGAAGCCCCCGACCCGCTCCTCCGCTTTCGCGCCGAGTTTCCCATCCTGGAGAACAACATCTACCTCATTAGCAATTCGCTGGGCGCCATGCCCCGCGGCACTCGCGACGCGCTCAACGAATACGCCGACCTCTGGGCCACCCGCGGCGTCCGCGCCTGGGAAGAGACTTGGTGGGCGATGGCCGGACAAGTGGGCGACCAGATCGGCGAGTTGATGAATGCCGCGCCCGGCTCCGTCTCCACTCATCAGAACGTCACGCTCTGCCAGGCGGTGGTCGCTAGCTGTCTCGATTTTTCCGGCCCGCGGAACAAAGTGGTTTACACCGACATGAATTTTCCGTCGGTGATGTACTTCTGGGAGGCGCAAAGCGCGCGCGGCGCCTGCGTCCATATGGTGAAGACCGACGACGGCATCACCTTTGACACCCAGCGCCTGCTCGACGCCATCGATGACTCGACCAAGCTTGTGCCTATCTCCCACGTCCTCTTCCGCAGCGCTTTTATCAAGGACGTCCCCGCCATCATCGCCAAGGCGCACAAAGTCGGCGCGCTCGTCTTGCTCGATTGCTTTCACTCGCTGGGCATCGTGCCACTCGACGTCCAGGCCCTCAACGTGGACTTCGCCACCGGAGGCGTCCTCAAGTGGCTTTGCGGCGGACCCGGCACCGCGTATCTCTACGTCCGTCCTGACCTCGGCGCTAAACTCGAGCCCATGCTCACCGGATGGACCGCGCACGAAAAGCCTTTCAAGTTTGAGACCGGCCCCACTCGCTACGCGCCCGCGCCCTATCGCTTCATGAATGGCACCCCCAACGTGGCGGCCCTGTACGCGGCGCGTCCGGGCCTGCGCATCATCAAGGAGGCGGGCATCGCGAACATCCGCGAGAAATCCAAGCGCCAGACCGCGCTGCTCAAGCAACTGGCTGAATCCCGCGGATGGAAGGTGAACAGTCCCGCCGATCCTGAAAAGCGCGGCGGGACCATCACCATCGAGATG
This sequence comes from uncultured bacterium, assembly GCA_965233025.1. GTDB lineage: Bacteria > Nitrospirota > Nitrospiria > Nitrospirales > Nitrospiraceae > Palsa-1315. The sequence continues at coordinate 683 of CBDDRH010000026.1, read as the reverse complement.
CCGAACTCGAAGGAAGTCTGCGCCGAACTTCTCAAGCGCGACGTCGTAGTGGACTGGCGTCCCAACGCCGGCGTGCGCATGGCTCCCCACTTCTACAACACTGATGCCGAACTGCACCGCGCCGTGGAAGTAGTAGAAGAGATTCTGGCAGAGATGAAAGTGGCCCGCTAATACCGAGCCGAGAAGGAGTTTCGGCGGGTCAGATGCCCTCTGCTTGTATCGCGAGCAAAACCAAACCCAGCCCGAAGGCTGGGTCTGTCGACAAGGCATCATCCGAAATCGTGATCGGCTGAATGCTGACTGCTGAATGCTGACCGCTGCTCCACCTACAGCTGCGTGACGGTTATCTCCACCGCCGTGGAGCGCGTGCTGTTGATGTCGTCGTATGTCGCGACGGTCGTCTTCTTGCCCAGGGTGATCAATGCGACCACCCGCGAGCGATTCGACCGGATGACCGGTGTCGCGCTGCGCATTTGATCGTCAGAGACGAAATTGGACGTCTCTATAGTCGACTCCACCGATACCTTATCCGCGCCCCGCGGCTTGATGCGGCAATCGATATTCAAGCCGACGTCCATGTACGAGATAGTGGGTTGACCTTCCTTATTCGAACTGTTCACCGGCACGCGTGTGCCCACACGGATGCTGGCCGGCGAGTAATTGCCGCGCTCTTCTTCCTCAAA
>CBDDRH010000025.1:0-6461 GCA_965233025.1 uncultured bacterium | reverse complement strand
TTGTAGCCAAGGCTCATGAACAGGTGGATATTCCGGGCTGTGCGGAGCATGGTGCAGGCGAAGAACTTATGGGCCTCGGTCGCAACCGATTCGATTTCCCGGATCAGTGCTTTCCCCACTCCCTGGCCCTGGTGCGCAGGACTCACGGATAACAATCGAATCACACACACTCCGGCCACAGTCCAGAAGCGCACGGATCCCACCACCACGCCCTCCGTTTCCGCCACGAAGATATGTTTCTCCCTGGCATCTTCCTTGAGGCTATCGAGCGTTTCCGTCGTCCATCCGCTGACTTTGTAGACAGCGGCGTATTCCTCGAACGCGGCCTGCTGTACATGAAGCAAGGCGGAAAAATCCGCTTCGGTCGCTGGTCTAATCCGAATCATACACGGTACTCCAGGCTGGGGCTCCTCACCCCGCACGCGTGAAGATAGCAGAGCCTGCCCCTCATCTTCCATCGGACGTGTGGAGCGACCAGGCCAGGCAGTCCCTGGGAGTTTGCCCATCGTGTCGGGTATCGATCGATGATACGATAGGAGATGCCTGCCGTACCGGACTCTCCGATCACCACCGACATTCCGCAGCGAATGGACCGCCTGCCCTGGTCCCGATGGCATTGGCTGGTGGTGACGGCCCTCGGTGTCACGTGGGTGCTGGACGGACTCGAGGTATCCATCGTCGCCGCCCTCGGTCCCGTCCTTACCCATAGCACCACACTGCACCTGACGGAATCCGAAGTCGGGCTTACCGCGTCGGCCTACCTGGCAGGGTCGGTGCTCGGAGCCATCGTGTTCTCCTACCTCACCGACCGGCAAGGGAGAAAGAAATGGTTCATGATCACCCTTCTGCTCTATCTGACCGCCACGGTCCTGACGGCACTGTCATGGGATCTGTGGAGTTTCATGTTCTTCCGCTTCCTGACCGGCGCAGGCATCGGCGGAGAATATGCGGCAATCAATTCCGCCATCGACGAACTCATTCCTGCGCGTCGGCGTGGACAGACCAGCCTGGCGATTAACGGCAGTTGGTGGTTGGGGGCGGCGGCCGGCGCGCTCCTCACCATTGTTCTATTGAACCCTGAATTCATTCCGGAATATTTGGGATGGCGTCTGTGTTTCGGATTGGGAGCCGTCCTTGGGATCGGCATCGTGCTCATCCGGCGGCTCGTCCCGGAGAGTCCCCGGTGGCTCATGACCCATCGGCGGATAGAGGAAGCGGAAGCCGTCGTCTCTAAGATCGAAGACCAAATCTCTCGCGAGGAAAGGCTCGCCTCGCTGCCGAAGCCCGAAGGTTTGATGACCATCCATCCCCGGTCACATTCGACCTTTGGCACCGTGCTCCGTCAGCTGCTGCACGCGTACCCCAGACGCACAGCATTGGGCATCGTGCTGTTGACCACGCAGTCGTTCATGTACAACGCGATATCGTTCACCTACCCCTTCGTCCTCACGAAGTTTTACGACGTGCAGGTCAGTCAGATCGGCTTCTATATTCTTCCGTTTGCGCTCGGCAACTTCCTGGGTCCGCTGGTGCTCGGCCGCTACTTCGATACCGTCGGGCGGAAGACCATGATCAGCGCCACCTATGCCCTCTCTGGTTGTCTGCTGGCCGTCACGGGGTATTTGTTCTGGCAAGGCGCGTTTACAGCCGTCACCCAAACGCTGGCCTGGTCGGCCGTGTTCTTCTTCGCCTCGGCAGGCGCCAGCGCCGCCTATCTGACCGTCAGCGAGATCTTCCCCCTGGAGATCCGCGCGATGGCCATTGCAAGCTTCTTCGTCGTGGCGCAGGGGGCGGGGATTATCGCGCCGTGGTTGTACGGCAAGCTTATCGAATCGTCCGCCGAAAGCGTGTTCTATGGGTATCTATTGGGAGCCGGGGTGATGCTCGTGGGTGCGCTTGTGGAACTGTGGTTAGGCGTCAAAGCCGAAGGGCGTTCGCTCGAATCCATCGCCACACCACTCTCGGCGGAGAAGCGAGGAGAGGATAGAGCCTGATGATCGTCTGTGCGCGCGTATGGTGAACGTCCCGATCCACCCTAGGGGGTCACGGCCGCCAGGACTGTATCTTGTGGAGTGAGTACGGTCTGAAGGCTCGCCAGCAGCGCGTCAGCCTGGACGGGTTTCGACACATAGTCGGCCGCGCCCAGCTGCCGCGCCTTCGCTTCAGCTTCTCGTCGATCACGGATAGTGACCACGATCACGGGAATATCCCTCAATGAGTGATCGCTCTTTAACCGTTCGAGGACGAGAAGCCCGTCTACGTCCGGCAATCCGAGGTCTAAGAGAATGGCTTGAGGGTGGTGGAATCGGGCCGCAGCCATGGCCTGCATCCCATCGGCCGCCCACACGGGATAGAAGTTATGGGTTTTGGCAATCGTGCTCAACAAGTTCCAGCTATCGACGGAATCATCGATGATGAGAATTTTTGGTCTCACGAGGAACCTCCCTTGTTGAGCAACCCCTTTTCCTACTATGCCTAAGACCGGCTTCCTCACCGAGTCCACGACACCATTTATATATAAGTCCACTGTATCTGATGCACGGGCTGGTGCAAGACTCCTAGGAAGTACTTCGGAAGGGGGGTAGGGAGGGGAACAGCCAGACCATCCTTCTTGCTCGCTGAGGCCGCACGATCGGAATGTGCTCCCTCAATGCGCGCAGTGAAGGACAGTCTGCCTGCTCCCCTTAAGCAAAGTAGGGGAAATTGATCGGAAGGGTCTCGTCCGATGCGCGCAGTAAAAGGGCAACCTGGCCACTCCCGCTTAAAGATGAACGAGCAAGCTTGGAAGGAACATATAGATTTGTGCTCGTGGAACTGTCTCAGAAGGGTAGGGAAGGGAACAGCCAGACCATCCTTCTTGTTCGCTGAGGCCGCACGATCAGAATATGCTCCCTCAATGCGCGCAATGGAGACCACACCAGCTGTTGCGAAATGTTGACAGACTCAGGCCTAGAACGTAGGCTGTGCTCGCACAGGAATGGCCGAGTGGATCGCAAGAGGAGTGTGAGTGATGGCAACAGTCTCTCAATTAGGCGCCCAGCGAAAGCTTCGGCGATACATGGACGTCCTGCGCAGGGAATTGCCAAGACTGCAGACCAGGTTTCATGTCCAGTACCTTGGCCTGTTCGGTTCGTATGTTCATGGGACGCCCCGGAGGGACAGCGATCTCGATGTGCTCGTCGAGTTTGCCGAGGAGCCAAGCCTGTTTGAGTTTATCGAGCTGGAAGACCACCTGTCATCTCTGTTGGGCGTCAAGGTGGATCTGGTGATGAAGGGTACGCTCAAGCCGCTGATCGGCCGGCACATTTTGAGCGAGGTCGTGGGCCTGTGACTCGCAAACGTGAGTTTCTCGACTACGTGGCCGATATTCAGGACGCTACGCAGAACATCTCACAGTTTATTGCCGGCATGACGTGGGCCCAGTTTGCGCAGGATCAGAAACCCATCTACGCCGTGGTCAGAGCGTTCGAGATTATCGGTGAAGCGGCCAAGAAGGTTCCACCGTCTGTACGCAAGCGACATGCAAAGGTCCCGTGGAAGCAGATGGCTGGGATGCGGGACAAGCTCATCCATGAGTACTTCGGAGTAAATCATCACGTATTATGGAAAACCGCCCAAGAGGATATTCCCCCGGTGCAACGGCTCATCGGAAAGGTCATGAAGGAGGAATCTGGCAGAGCGCGGCAAAGTCGGTGACTGAATCACACTGCCTGTGACAGGTCTAAAACCCATCTCTCCTCATCCGTAAATCGTAAGGTTGCAAGGCGAGACGTACACGACAGGCTCGACTCGCACAGATGAAACTTCCGGCCGGACTCGATTCTCTCGCAAGTCCCGCGCGAACAGCAAAGTCCGCTTTATGAGACTCACTAGCGAATCGCGCAGTGGAAGATCAATCAGGCTCCATCCAGAATGAGCGAGCGTGGAAGATAGGCGGGGAGCAGTCAGACCATCCTTCTTGCTCGCTGAGGCCGCACGATCAGAATGTGCTCCCTCAATGCGCGCAGTGAAGGACAGTCTGCCTGCTCCCTCTTAATGAGAGAAAGTGTGATGTTGCAGAGTAGAAGAATGATTGAGAGGGCTGGGGTAGCGACGTGACAGTGGTGGAAATTTGGAGTTGATCTTCGGTTCGACGAAAGTTCAGGATAGCTGTGACAGGGCGCATGCGAGGAGGAGCCCCGCATTGCGTGTCGGATTGAACGGTCGATCTGCGCAGCCATGGCGTACCAACCCATTGAAAATTACGGCATCATCGGCAACATGCGGACGGCGGCGCTCGTCGGCATGAACGGCTCGATCGATTGGTTCTGTGTTCCATTCTTCGATTCACCGAGCGTGTTCGCTGCCATCTTGGACGACCAGAAGGGAGGCCGATTCGAGATCGCGCCCCAGGGGGAAGGCATCCGGACGAAACAGTTCTATTGGCCGGAAACCAACGTGTTGGTCACCCGCTTTCTCTCGCCGGACGGGGTCGGAGAACTTATAGATTTCATGCCGGTAGGCTTGCCTCGCGAATCGCCCTGGCAGGATCAATTGATTCGGCGCGTCAAGGTCACGCGGGGAGCGCTGACGTTTCGAATGAGATGCCGTCCAGCCTTCGATTATGCGCGTGCGCCGCATCGCGCATCGATTGGGCCACATGGCGCTGTCTTTGAATCTGCCATCCTGAACCTGGCATTGGCGAGTGACATTCCACTCTCCTGCGACGGCAAGAGCGTCGATGCGACATTTGCGCTTCAGGAAGGCGAGGAAGCAGTGTTCCTCCTGCGCCCCTTGAAAGCCGGAGAGGAGTGCCGCAGGTCCCCCTCAAACGCCGAAACGCAGGAGGTCTTCGAACGCACGGTTGATTTCTGGCATCGATGGCTCTCCAAATGCACCTATACCGGCCGCTGGCGCGAAATGGTGTACCGATCGGCGCTGACACTCAAACTGATGACCTTCGAGCCGACCGGAGCAATTATCGCCTCGCCGACCTGCAGCCTTCCCGAGTCGATCGGCGGCGGACGGAATTGGGACTATCGCTACACCTGGATTCGCGATGCCGCCTTCACGCTGTACGGCTTGTTGAGAATCGGTTTCACGGAGGAAGCGCAAGCCTACATGAAATGGCTGGAAGCGCGCGCCGGTGAAGTCGAGGCCGTTGGCACATTGCAGATCGTCTACGGAATCGACGGCCGCCACAACCTCAAGGAGCAGACGCTCGATCATCTGGACGGCTATCGAGGTTCCCGGCCCGTCAGGATCGGCAACGGCGCCCATGCGCAATTACAGCTCGACATATTCGGGGAGCTGCTCGATTCGCTCTATCTCTACAACAAACATGTCATGCCCATCGGCTATGACGTCTGGATGCGTATCCGGCACGGCCTGGATTGGCTCTGTGACAATTGGCAACAGCCGGACGAAGGCATCTGGGAAGTGCGAGGAGGCCGGCGGCATTTCGTCTATTCGAAACTGATGTGCTGGGTGGCGATGGATCGGGGACTTCGCCTGGCCGATAAACGGTCGTTTCCGGCCGATCGCGCCCGATGGCAGCAGGTTCGGGATCACATCTACGAAGAGATCATGTCCAAGGGGTGGAGTCAGAAACGCCAGGCCTTTGTGCAACACTACGACAGCGACTCGCTCGACGCGTCGAATCTCATCATGCCGATGGTATTTTTTATGGCTCCCAGCGATCCGCGCATGCTGAGCACGCTACACGCCATCAATCGCTCACCAAAGGAGGGCGGCTTGGTCTCCGACGGCCTCGTGTATCGGTACGACAGCGAAACCGGAGCAGATGGGCTTAGCGGGGGAGAAGGCACGTTTACCATGTGTTCGTTTTGGCTGGTGGAAGCGCTCATCCGGGCAGGACGAGTCGATCGTGCGAAACTGACGGAAGCCCGGCTGTTGTTTGAACGGATGTTGGGGCACGCCAATCATCTGGGATTGTACGCCGAAGAGATCGGGGGAAGCGGCGAAGCGCTCGGGAACTTTCCGCAGGCCTTTACGCATTTCGCCTTGATCAGCGCCGCCTTCAATTTGGACCGAGCCCTGGACGGCAAGCCGCGAACCTGACCGGTTGCACAAGCCTGCCATTATTCACATATCGAACGTAGATTCAACACGACGATCCACAAGCAAGCCAAGCTGAGGGGGTGGAGCTGCGATGGCGAAAACCCGGAACTCCGACTCACTGGCATTTCTCTTCGATCTGGACGGCACCTTGGTCGACAGCGTCTACCAGCATGTGCTGGCCTGGCGCGAAGCGACGCAACCCGCCGGCATCGAGCTGCCGGTCTGGCGCATTCACCGCCAAATCGGCATGAGCGGAGGCTTGATGCTCAACGCCCTGGCTCGGGAAACCGGGCGGCAGGACACGCGGACGGAAGCGGGGCGCATTCAACTGGTGGACACTGAGGCCTGCGACAATCAGGTTCCGACTCTGCGCGTGCTTCCCGGGGCGCAAGGACTGTTGT
>CBDDRH010000024.1:0-14902 GCA_965233025.1 uncultured bacterium | reverse complement strand
CACAAGAACCTGCATGTGCGCGGCTACAAAGAAGAAGTAACAACGAGCACGCCGTTCGACATGGTGGTGATGAACGATCTCGACCGGTTTCATCTCTTCGGCGATGTGATTGACCGGCTGCCGCAGCTCGGGTCCCGCGCCGCCTATGCCAAGCAGACGATTCGTGACAAGCTCCTCGAGCACAAAGAATACATTGCCAAGTACGGCGAAGATATGCCAGAGATCACCGACTGGCAATGGGGTCGGGTGAAACCGCAAACGAGGCGGAGGACCACGACGGAGGGAGACAACATCTAAACGGCCATCATCGCTCCAGTATGCCGCCTGGATTGAGGAGCAATTCTTCCGCGGGAAACGGAAGGGTCCCGCCTCGCGCGAGAATATGGACGTGAAGCCATGCCCGGTTCCGTAGCAGAACGACGAGATATCACCGAGAAGGATTGAAACTGATGGCAATATCACCCTTAGCAGGCAAGCCGGCTCCGAAGGAGATGCTGGTGGACCTGGCCAAGCTCGAAGGGGAGTATTACGCGCGCAGGCCGGATATGGGAGATCCCAACCAGTCGGTTGCCTTCGGCACGAGCGGGCATCGCGGATCGTCGTTCCACGGCTCGTTCAACGAGGCGCATATTCTTGCCATTACACAGGCCATTTGCGACTACCGGCGCGGGCAGGGCACTGACGGCCCGCTCTATATGGGTAAGGATACGCACGCACTGTCCGGACCGGCTCAGCGCACGGCGCTCGAAGTCCTTGCAGCGAACGGCGTGCACACCGTCATTCAGCAGGACGACGAGGTGACGCCAACGCCGGTCATCTCACGAGCCATCCTGGTTTACAACCGCGACTGCAAGGCGCATCCCGCGGACGGCATTGTTGTCACGCCCTCGCATAACCCGCCGGAAGCCGGGGGTATCAAGTACAATCCGCCCAACGGCGGACCGGCCGATACCGACGTGACGAAATGGGTGCAGGATCGCGCGAACGCGTTGTTGCGGGAAGGTAATGCCGGCGTCAAGCGCGTGCCGTTCGAGAGGGCGATCAAAGCGGCAACCACGAAACAGGAAGATTTCATCCTGCCCTACGTTCAAGACCTTCGGAACGTGATCGACATGGAGAGCATCCGCGAGGCGGGTCTCGTGCTGGGCGTGGATCCGCTTGGCGGCGCCGCGGTCCATTACTGGGAACCGATCAATAGGGTCTACAAACTGAACATTACCGTTGTGAATCCGACAGTCGATCCGACTTTCTCCTTCATGACAGTTGATCATGATGGCAAGATCCGAATGGACTGTTCGAGTCCCTATGCGATGGCCGGCCTCGTCGGGTTAAAGAATAGGTTTCGCCTCGCCTTCGCCAACGACCCGGACTCGGACCGCCATGGGATCGTGACACCGTCCGCCGGGCTGATGAATCCCAATCACTATCTCGCCGTCGCGATTCGCTATTTACTCACGCATCGACCCCAGTGGCCTGCCGATGCGTTGATCGGCAAGACGTTGGTATCGAGCGGCATGATCGATCGTGTCGTCGCCAAACTTGGCCGCCGGCTATGCGAAGTGCCGGTCGGCTTCAAGTGGTTTGTGCCGGGCCTGTTCGACGGCTCGTTCTGCTTCGGCGGTGAGGAGAGCGCCGGAGCGAGCTTCTTGCGGCGGGACGGCACCGTGTGGACGACGGACAAGGACGGCCCGATCATGAGCCTGCTTGCAGCCGAGATCACGGCCAGAACCGGCAAGGACCCGGGGAAGCTCTACCAAGAACTGACCGGAGAATTTGGGAATCCCCTCTACACGCGCATCGATGCGGCGGCCACGCCCGAACAGAAGGAACGGCTGGGGAAGTTGTCGCCCGATGCCGTCACGGCATCGACGCTCGCTGGCGACCGGATCACTGCCAAGCTGACCAAGGCGCCGGGTAATAACGCCTCGATCGGCGGATTGAAAGTCATCACTTCCGACGGCTGGTTCGCGGCCAGGCCCTCCGGCACCGAGAACATCTACAAGATCTATGCAGAGAGTTTCAGAGACGAGCGACATCTGAATATGATCGTGACGGAAGCCCAACAGATCGTGAACAATGCTCTGGCTGCGTCTGGGAACCGCAATCGGTAGCGTGCGTGTTTCGTATGTGACTCAACCGGCGCAGGACTTGTGCCTATCCTGGACGGACTTGCTATGACGATTCCAGCGCATCAGGTATTTCTCGTGCGTCACGGTGAAACCGAATGGAGTCTCAACGGACGACACACCGGGAGCACCGATATTCCACTGACCGAACATGGCCGGGAGGTGGCCAGGTTGTTGCGGCCGATCCTGGCGAAGGAGTCGTTTGCGCTGACTCTGACCAGCCCCCTTCAGCGAGCCAGGGAAACATGCCGGTTGGCGGGATTCGAGGATACGGCACAGATCGAACCTGATCTGATGGAGTGGAACTACGGGCGTTATGAGGGTTTGACGCCTGCCCAGATCCATGCGACGGCTCCGGGCTGGCTGCTTTTTCGAGATGGCGCTCCGGGCGGAGAACAGCCGGAGGAAATCGGCGCACGTGTCGATCGAGTGATCGAGAAGGCGCGCGCGGTCACGGGCGATGTCATATTGTTTGCCCATGGGCACGTGCTGAGAGTCTTTGCGGTTCGTTGGTTGGGCTTCCCTCCTTCGGAAGGCCAACGCTTGTTGCTCGATACGGCCACGACGAACGTCCTGAGCTACTATCGCGGCATTCCGGCGATCAAGCGATGGAACGCGCCGGTTCAGTTCTGAGCGCGAACGGCCGCGACCGCATCCACGAGAATAGATCAGCTGAATAGCCGGAATTCCTAAGGGGGTGATGTGATGACGAGCGGCGCAGTTCCACTCACGCAAAGCGCTGCCTGGAATGCTCTTCGTGAGCATTACGAGGCGATCAAAGCCGCGCACATGCGGGATCTGTTTGCGAAAGATCCCGGGCGTGGCACGCGCTTGGTGTGCGACGAGCAGGGGATCTACCTCGACTATTCGAAAAACCGCATCACGGAGGACACGCTGCGGTTGCTGTTCGACCTCGCGAATGCCGCAGGCTTGCGGACCGGCATCGATGCGATGTTCCGCGGCGACAAGCTCAATGTGACCGAGAATCGCGCGGTCCTCCACGTCGCGCTTCGCGCTCCCGCCGGCGCCACTATTAGAGTGGACGGCGAAAATGTGGTGCCGAAGGTCCATGCGGTGATTGAGAAGATGGCCGGCTTCGCCGATCGTGTCCGTAGCGGCGAGTGGAAAGGCCATACCGGCAAGCGCATTCTCAATGTCGTCAACATCGGCATCGGGGGCTCGGACCTGGGGCCCGTCATGGCCTACGAGGCGTTACGGGCGTACAGCGATCGCGGGCTGACGGTACGTTTCGTCTCGAACGTTGATGGGACCGACGTCGCGGAATCGACGCGGGGCCTCGATCCGGCGGAGACGCTGTTCATTATCTGCTCGAAGACCTTTACCACGCAGGAAACCCTTGTCAATGCGCAGACCGCGCGTGCGTGGTGCCTGCAGGCGCTCAAGAGCGACAAGGCGGTAGCCCGACACTTCGTGGCCGTATCCACGAACGAAGGCGAAGTCGCGAAATTCGGAATCGACCCCGCCAACATGTTCGAATTCTGGGACTGGGTCGGAGGCCGCTACTCATTGCCCTCGGCCATCGGTCTCTCACTGATGGTCGCCATCGGGCCCGAACGGTTCCGCGAGATGTTGGCCGGGTACCACGCAATGGACGAGCATTTCCGGACCGCCCCGTTCGACAAGAACCTGCCCGTGCTGCTGGGACTCATCGGACTCTGGTACGTGGATTTCTTCGGCGCCGAGTCCCAGGCGATTCTGCCCTATGATCACTACCTCGGCAGGCTGAGCGCCTATTTGCAGCAGCTCGACATGGAGAGTAACGGAAAACGTGTGGACCGGGATGGGAACGTGGTGAATTACCATACGGGTCCGGTCATTTGGGGGCAGCCCGGCACCAACGGCCAGCATGCGTACTACCAGTTGATCCATCAGGGCACGCGGTTGATCCCGTGCGACTTCATTGGATTCTGCCGGTCGCTCAATCCCATGGGACAGCATCACGATCTTCTGGCGTCCAATCTGTTCGCGCAGACGGAGGCGCTGGCTTTCGGAAAAACCGCCCCGGAAGTGGAGGCTGAAGGAGTGCCTCCGGCCCTGGTGCCGCATCGCACGTTTCCAGGCAACCACCCGACGAACACCATCCTGATCGAGCAACTGACGCCGGAGATACTCGGGAAGTTGATCGCGCTCTACGAGCACAAGGTTTTCGTCCAGGGCACGATCTGGCGCATCAACTCGTTCGATCAGTGGGGTGTGGAGCTCGGCAAAGTGCTGGCAAAACGGATTACACCGGAATTGATGAGCGGAACGGGCCCCGATCTCCGGCACGACAGCTCGACCAATGCGTTGATCCGGCGATTCCGCCGGCTTCGATTGCCTGGCTGATACATCGTTCCGCCAACAGCACATAATCTGAAAGGCTTACGATGCGTGAATACTACACCTATCCGGCCGAAGCGCAGTCCGTGGTCGTGCTGTTCGCCAGTTTGGCAGCAGGGTCAGGGTGAGCGATGGAGATGACATCTTGATCAGGTGGGGGTGGTAGTCAGTCCGTTATTCTGATGCGAGTAGAGACAGGGGGAAGATGATGGCAAAAAATAAGCGGCAGGAAGACAGCGATACGTCAAAACTGAAGCGGAAAGAATACGAAAAGGAGCTACGCAAGCTCCAGGCCGAGCTCTGTCACCTTCAGGCTTGGGTGAAAGCCAAAGGCCTACGCATCATGGTGCTGTTCGAGGGCCGCGACGGCGCTGGCAAGGGCGGTACCATTCGCGCCATTACGGAGCGCGTGAGCCCACGCGTGTTTCGCGTCGTGGCGCTTCCGGCGCCCACAGACCGTGAGAAGACGCAGATGTACATGCAGCGTTACATGGCCCACTTCCCGGCGGCCGGTGAAATCGTCATCTTCGACCGCAGTTGGTACAACCGTGCCGGGGTCGAACATGTGATGGGGTTTTGCACCAAGGAACAGTACGAAAGCTTCCTCGAACTCTGCCCAACTGCCGAAGGGTATATCACGAGGTCCGGGGTCGTCCTGATCAAGTACTGGCTAGAGGTGAGCAATGAGGAGCAGGCGCGGCGTTTCGAAGCTCGCGTCGAGGATCCTGTGCGCCAGTGGAAGCTCAGCCCCATGGACCTGCCTTCACGCGAGAGGTGGTACGACTACTCCCGCGCGCGCGACCGAATGCTGGAGGCCACGGATTCGAAGCATGCGCCGTGGTACATCATACGGTCGGATGACAAGAAGCGCGCACGACTGAACTGCATTACCCACTTACTGTCGCTGATTCATTACAAAAAGCTGCCGCGTGAAAAAATCAAGATTCCCTCGCGATCGAACAAGGGCAGGTACGACGATCACGCGACGTTGAAAGGGAAAGGCTTTATTCCAGAAGTCTATTGAAGTTCGAGCCAGCGGGATTACGGCCGGGAGTTTACTTGAGGGCTTCGGCTCCGCCGACGATATCCATGAGTTCCTTGGTGATGACGCCTTGTCTGGTCTTATTAAAGTAGGTGGTCAGTTTCTTGATGAGTTCACCTGCGTTTCTCGTGGCGCCATCCATTGCCGCCATGCGGGCAGCCTGTTCGGCGGCCGAGGATTCCAGTAGCATACGGTACGCTTGGACATGAAAATTCCGGTGCAGAAGGTGTTTGAGCAACTCGTCTTCACTCGGTTCATACAGATAGGCCCCCGGGGCTGTCTCCGTTGGTTGATCCAGATCTTTCACACTGGAGATCTCCACAATCCAGTCGATCGGTAAGAGCCGTTCGACCACGACCCGCTGCTGCATGACGTTTTTGAACTCATTGTAGATGACATACACCGCATCGATACGCCCGGCCACGTAGTCGTCGATGGCCAGGAACTCTTCTCCCATTACCATCCCGTGCTCGAACGTCAATTTATCGAAGATGTCCACCACCTCCCGACGCACCGTCCAGGCGCGTCTTCGAAAAAAGTCACGGCCTTTCCGACCGACCACCACTACCCCAACCTGGGCGCCGCGGGACTCAAATTCCTTCAGTGCGGTGGTCGCCGTACGAAGAATGTTCGTATTAAACGCGCCGCATAATCCGCGGTCGCTCGTCACGACCGTCAGGACCACGAGAGGGGGCTGGCTTTCCCGTTTACGGAGCAACGGGTGGGATTCTCGATTGACGCGCCGGCTGAGGTTGCGGATGGTTTCCCGCATCTTCAGGGCATAGGGTCGTGCCGCGAGAATACGGTTTTGCGTGCGTTTGAGTTTCGCTGCCGCGACCATTTTCATGGCTTTCGTGATTTTCTGGGTTTTCTTCACGGAGGCGATTTTTCGTCTGACGGATTGAAGGCTGGGCATATGGTCCTCGTGTGCAGTGCAGTTGTCAGCCTGGCGTAACTCTTTCTGCGACGTTCACGGAGACGGAGTCGACGCTACGCCGGTTCGCGAGCGATGAGCTGGCAGCGTGGAGGGGGCGCGCCGTCAGTACTCGTACGATTGAGCGGTCCTCCCTCGATTTCTATTGTACGGGCGCGGGCTGCACCAATTCGTTTCGTGCCCGTGCTTCCGCGGCTCGCTGCTCCTCGATCAGCGTGTAGGCGACGTAGTACTTGTAAATATTGGCGACGTAGGTCACCGTTTCCTCTCCGATCCGTCTCCCGGCGATGATCTCGACGTTATTGAACCAGACATTCGGATCGAGCCCGCGTTGTGCCGCCTCCTTCCGGAGTCTTTGCACACGCTCGGGCCCGGCGTTGTATGCGGCAAATGAGAAGAGGATCTTGTTGCGCACGTCCATCGGCTCGTTCCCGAAGAATTCGTTCCGCATCAAGCTGATGTACTTGATGCCGGCGTGGATGTTCGGTTCAACCTTCGAAATGTCACCGGTGTTCATCTCCTTGCCGGTGGCCGGCATGAGTTGCATCACGCCGACCGCCCCCACTTCACTAATGGCGTTCTGATCGAGGAGAGACTCTTGATAGCCTTGTGCGATCATGAGGAGATAGTCCATGTCGTACTGGGCTCCGTATTTTCGAAAGAACTCCACCGTCGCATGGTACTTCTTGATCTCGCCGGCAGATGTCGAAGGTTTCACAATCCGTGGGCTGCCTGTGTATTTCTTGGCGAGCGCTTTCCCGAAGTCCGACTTCTGGCCGTACTGCTTGGCGAACTCCGCAATGTCCGCTTTCAGTTTCGGGCTGTTCTTCCGGATCATCCAGGCGATGTTGCCGCCCTTGTTGACCACGACGCGTTCGAGTGGCTTGAGCTTCTTGAATACCGTTGCCCACAGCCGCGCCTGATACCGGTCGACCACGACGATGCCGATGAGCCCGGCATGGACCATTTCCAGCAGGTCGTCGTCCTGGAGATCTTCCGGCGCAGCCTTGAGTATGACCGGCGGCTTCTGCTCGTTCGCGAAGCGCTCGTTAAGATGTTCCAGATGTGTCCAGAAGCTCGAGGATTTTCGGACGAAGACTTCCTTGCCCGAGAGATCATCGACGGAGGCCAGCTCGGGCGAGTTCGGCCCTGTCACTGCGATTTCCTTGACGCCGCGGAAAAAATGCTCGCCGAAATCAACCTGTTCGAGGCGTTCGGGTGTGACTGTCAGGATGCCGGCCGCAATATCCCCGCGTCCCGCCAACAGCCCCGGAATCAGCTGGTCTCGTGACGTCGGAATGAAGGCCACAATAATGCGGATGTGTTTGCCTTTTTGCGACTGGTGATGTGTGTTGACTTCTTGCTCGAACGCTTTGAGCATCTCGTATTCAGCGCCGGTCTGCCGGGCTCCGTTGAGCCAGTATGACGTGCGGGATGGGGCAACCAGCACGCGAATGACGCGCCGCTTGACCATGCCGTCGAGGTCTCCCGTCCAAGGCTCGAAGACAGGATTCTCTAGGAGCTCCTGCTTCGTCTGCGATTGTTGATCTTGTGCGAAGGCGGGCAGAGAGAAAGAGGTGCAGATGCACAGGATACCCAGAAGGACATGCTTCATGGAATTGCCCTGGTTGTTCTGATCTTTCTGGTTCATCTGGTCTATCTGGTTGGTTTGGTTGGTCTGGTTCATCTGGTTCTAGCAAATAAACCAGACAAACCAAACACACGAGACAAACCAGATGAACCAGAGAAACCACAGAGGGAGGCGATGCTAGCATTCGCCGGTTTAAGAGGTCAAGAAAGTGAGCGGAGAGTAAGGCTGAAATCCCTGGATCCCACAACCCACATATTGCCCTGCAATATCGATGAACGCGCATGCCGCGCACCGCTCTGGCGATTCCCGGCGAACCGTCTGGTTTCCTCGATCTTTCGCCGGCTTGTCTAGCGGCGTATGGCCCGTTTCTTCGCGGAGTGGTTGTAGTGGCCCATCTTCGGCTCCCGATCCTTGATGTTTCATTGCAATCTGACAGGGTTATCATGTAGCTTCACTCTGTACAGAGGCGTCAATGGGCTATCAAGATAGATTTCTTGGCTTGCCGAAAGTGGCGGCAGTCTGGTTGTTGAGCCTCTTGCCGCTTGTGCTCGTTCACTGCAAAGGCGAAACCGCTTCTGCCCCTCCCTCTCCGCTTCCTCACGTAGAAATTGTCGAAATCATACAGAAAGATGTTCCGATCTACTCGGAGTGGGTCGGCACGACAGATGGGTCGGTGAATGCCCACATTCGTGCTCAGGTCGGCGGATATCTGCTGAGCCGGCTTTACATGGAAGGAGGGTTCGTCAAGAAAGGAGACCTGCTGTTCGAACTGGATCCCAGCAAGTTCAAGGTGGCACTGGATCAGGCCCAAGGCGATTTGGCGAAGGCGCAAGCCCATCTCATGAAGACCAAGTTGGACGTCGAACGGGATACTCCGCTCGCGAAGCAGGGGGCCGTCAGTCAAAAGGAACTCGTCGATTCCATTCAATTCTACGAGGCGGCCAAGGGTGCGACCGCCGCGGCGAAGGCCGCGGTCGAACAGGCCAAGCTCAATCTCGGATGGACCAGGATCACTGCGCCGATCGATGGGGTGGTTGGCATCGCCAAGGCCCAGATTGGCGATCTCATCGATGCCAATACCGAAGTGACGTCCATGTCCACTCTCGATCCGATCAGGGTCTATTTCCCTCTGAGCGAGCAGGAATATCTCAGAGCGGCAGAGAAGATCCGGCAAGGCTACAAAGAGCAAAAGGCAGGCGTTGAGTACGGCGGACCTCAACTCGAATTGATCCTGGACGGCGAAAAAGTCTATCCGCACAAAGGACAGTTTTTTCTGATCGACCGGCATGTGGATGTCAAAACCGGTACGATTCTCGTCGCAGCCCTCTTCCCCAACCCGGACAATCTCCTCAGACCAGGCCAATTTGCGCGCGTGCGGGCGATCACCAACACGAAAGAGAAGGCGTTGCTGGTCCCCCAGCGGGCGGTTACGGAGTTGCAGGGCAATTTTCAGGTGGCGGTCGTGACTCCGGACAATAAGGTGGATCTCCGCCCTGTCAAAGTCGGTCAACGAACCGGGAATCTCTGGATCATCGACCAAGGGCTACGCCAGGGCGAACGCGTAGTCGTCGAAGGATTGCAAAAACTCAAGGCCGGCATGACCGTGAGTCCGAAACCGTTCCGGGAGCAAGCTGAAGAGCAAGCTGGATGAAATGACACACGTGTAGTTAGTTCGCCGCCGTCTTCGCTGATTCACTCCCGTCGTTTCTATGGCCAAATTCTTCATCAATCGTCCGATCGTCGCGATGGTGATTTCGATCATCATGGTGATTCTCGGCGCCGTCGCAATGGTCCAGCTTCCGATCGCGGAGTTTCCAAACATCGCGCCCCCGGAGATCATGCTCCAAGCTACCTACGTCGGAGCGGACGCGGTCACCCTCGAAAAAGCGGTTGCCACCCCCATCGAGCAGATGATGAGCGGGGTGGACAACATGATCTATATGTCCTCGGTGAACGCGAACAACGGCCAGATGACGTTGCGTGTCAACTTTGACATCAACACGAGGCCGAACGACGATCAGATTCTGGCGCAGATGCGCTACGCGCAGGCCGAATCCCAGCTGCCGTCCGATGTCAAAAATTTCGGCGTCACGATCAAGAAATCCACGACCAGTCCTCTCGCCCTGTTCTCGCTCTATTCACCGAACGGCACCTACGACGCCACGTTTTTGGCCAACTATGCCTACGTCAATATCAATGACCCGATGACCCGAGTTCCCGGCCTCGGCCAGGTGCAGATCTTCGGTGCGGGCCAGTATGCGATGCGCTTCTGGGTGCGGCCGGATCAGCTCGCCAAACTGGGGATTACCGTGACGGAGATTCTGAGCGCCATCAAGGCTCAGAACACCGTGAATCCTGCCGGTCAGGTCGGCGCCGAGCCGGTTCCCGCCGGGCAGGAGTTTACGTACAGCGTCCGCGCGCAGGGCCGCTTGGAAACGGAAGAGGAATTCGGGAGTATCGTGATCCGCGCGAACCAGGACGGATCCATGGTCCGGTTGAAGGACGTGGCGCGCGTCGAATTGGGCTCGCAGATGTACAACATGATCGGCCGGATGAACGGGAAACCGTCCGCCATCGTTGCCATCTACCAGCTCCCGGGGTCGAACGCAATCCAGACGATGGACGCAGCCACGAAGCTGATGGAAGAGATAAAAGAGCGCTTCCCGGCTGACCTCGACTACGTCACCTCGCTCGATACGACGCAGGCGGTCCGGGAAGGCATCAAGGAGATCGTGCACACGCTCTTCGAGGCGCTGGCCCTCGTGATCATCGTCGTCTATCTCTTCCTCCAAGGCTGGCGCGCCACGTTGATTCCGTTTCTGGCGGTGCCGGTTTCGCTGATCGGCGTGTTTGCGCTCTTTCCGGTACTTGGTTTTTCGATCAATACGCTGTCGCTCTTTGGACTGGTGCTTGCGATCGGTTTGGTTGTAGACGACTCGATTGTGGTCGTCGAGGCGGTGGAGCACCACATTGCTCACGGCCTGTCGCCCAGAGAGGCGAGCCTGAAGGCCATGGAAGAAGTGTCCGGGCCGGTGATCGCCATTGCGTTGATTCTCGTGGCCGTATTCGTTCCGACAGCCTTCATCCCCGGCATCACCGGTCGGTTGTACCAGCAGTTCGCCGTCACCATCGCCGTATCCACCGTGATTTCGGCGTTCAATGCGCTGACCCTCAGTCCCGCGCTGGCGGCGCTGTTATTACGACCCAAACGGCCGGCCAGGGGACCGCTCGGCGCATTCTTCGACTGGTTCAACCGATGGTTCGGGCGAGCGACGGACGGCTATGTGAAGGGCTGCGGTCATTTGATTCGTAAGGCCGGCCGTTCGATGCTGTTTTTAGTCGTGGTCACCGTCGCGTCCGTCTGGCTCGGTACGCAACTGCCCAGCGGTTTCATTCCAACAGAAGATCAAGGGTATGTGTATTTAAACGTCCAGCTGCCGAATGCCTCGTCGCTTCAACGCACGGACGAAGTCTGCAAAAAGATCGAGGCTATCCTGAACAATACGCCGGGCGTGCAATATGCCACCACGGTCGTCGGGTTCAGCCTGCTGAGCACAGTCAGCACCACCTATAACGCATTCTTTTTCGTGACGCTCAAACCGTGGCACGAACGCACCGCGCCCGATGAGAAGCTCCCGTCGATTTTCAAGAACGTCAATGCGCAGCTTGCCGAATTGCCCGAGGCGAAAGCCTTCCTCTTTCCGCCGCCGGCCATTCCCGGCGTCGGCACCTCAGGCGGCGTGACCGTTGTCCTGGAAGACCGGATGGGTAAGGACATTGGATTTCTCGCGGCGCATACGGAAAGTTTTATGGAGGCGGCCCGCAAGCGTCCGGAGATCGCACGAATCGATACGACGTTCATTCCCGACGTTCCCCAAGTATTCGCCCGGGTGGATCGTGACAAAGTATTGAAACAGGGCGTGGCTCTCTCGGATGTTTACCAGACACTCCAGTCTTTCATGGGCGGGGTGATGGTGAACTTCTTCAACCGCTTCGGACGTATCTGGCAGGTCTATGTGCAGGCGGAAGGAGAGTTCCGCACCCAAGCGGAGAATGTCGGACAATTCTATGTGCGCAACGCCAACGGCGATATGGTTCCGTTGTCAACGCTGGTGACGATGGAAACCTTCCACGGCCCGGAGTTTACCATGAGGTACAACGGGTATCGCTCTGCGCAGCTCCTCGTGGGGGCGTCACCAGGCTACAGTTCGGGGCAGGTGATGAAGGCGTTGGAGGATGTGTTCGCCTCCACGATGCCGAGCGGGATGGGGTACGACTACATGGGGATGTCGTTCCAGGAGAAGGTGGCATCGGAGGGGGTGCCGGCCAGCGTGATTTTTGGGTTCTCTCTGTTGTTTGTGTTCCTGATTCTCGCAGCACAGTATGAGAGCTGGACCTTGCCGTTCAGCGTGCTCCTCGGAACACCGATCGCCGTCCTCGGCGCGCTCGGTACCTTGTGGTTGTTCAAACTGGCGGCGCCTGAAGCCAGTGAAAACGATGTCTTTACCCAGATCGGCTTGGTGATGCTCATCGGTTTGGCCGCCAAGAATGCGATCCTCATCGTGGAGTTTGCGAAGGTTGAGCATGAGGGAGGGAAGTCGCTCAGCGATGCCGCGTTGGCAGGAGCCAAACTGCGGCTCCGCCCTATCCTCATGACGGCGTTTGCGTTCATCCTCGGTGTCGTCCCCCTGGTCCTGGCTTCTGGAGCCGGAGCGCACGGAAGAGTCCTTCTCGGTCTCACCGTCCTTGGCGGGATGTTGACTGCAACCCTCATCGCCATATTCCTGATTCCGGTCTGCTTTTACGTCGTCGAAAATCTGACGCACCGCGGCGGGCAACACGGGAACCCAAAACCGGGTGGGCCTGCGCCAGGCACTCCAAGGAAGACCGGCGATGGGGATTTTTCCTTTCCGATCCCGCGACCGGCACTGACGCCGACCACTGTACCGGATGGTGGAAGCAACGGAGGAGGGCACTGAGATGAACCGGGCGCGAGACATGCTGGAGGAGCGTAAAAATCTCGATAGGCGAGACATCCCCCTGCCATGGACCGCTACTCGCCTCTATATAATGGTGGCGTTCATAGGTGTGGCATTTTTGCTGACTGCGTGTAAGATGGGCCCCGACTACACCCGCCCCGAAACCCCGAAGGCAGAATCCTGGAAAGTGACTGCTTCAACCGCAGAGTCCATTGCCAATCTACCTTGGTGGGAGCTACTGAAGGATCCGGAGCTTCAGCGATTGGTCCGTATGGCGGTTGAGGAAAACCTGGATCTGCAGATCGCCGCCGCCAACATCGAAGAGTTTCGGGCTCAGCTCATGATCGCCAAGTTCGATCTGGTCCCGTCGCTGGATTACTCAGGGACAGCCTTCGGTTTTCGGAACACGAACAACAATGTGTTTCCGATCGGCCCCGGCGCCGTTCCGTTAGGAGGCAATGACGGAGGATTGAGCCTCTCCTATTTAGGCGCTGATGTCGGGCTCAAATGGGAGGTGGATCTCTGGGGTCGTATCCGGCGATCCATCGAGGCGGCCAGGGCGCAACTGTTGTCGAAATCGGAGAATCAACGCGCAGTGATCCTCGGTTTGGTCAGCAATGTGGCCGAAGCCTACTTCGAACTCCGAGGATTGGATTACGAGGTGGAAATTACCAAACGCACCCTCAAGTCGTGGGATGAAACGGTCAGGCTGTCCGAGCTTCGGTTTAAGCAAGGCACCATCCCGAAACTTGACCTCAATCGGTTTCAGGCGGAACGGGCCGGGGCTGCGGCATTGCTGGCAGATCTCGAACGCCAAGTCGTCAAAGTAGAAAACCGGCTCAGCATATTGCTTGGCCGGAGACCGACGGAGATTGTGAGAGGACTCCGCCTCACCGAGCAATCGATTCCTCCTACCGTCCCGCCCGGACTCCCGTCCGATCTTCTTCAACGGCGCCCGGACATCCTGAAGGTCGAGCAAGACCTGGTGGCGGCGACGGCCAACATCGGCGTGGCCCAGGCGGCTCGGTTCCCGCAATTCGCACTCACTGGCGCGGTGGGTGGAGCCGGGCTTGAAATTTCAGGGGCTGCCTTCGGACCGTTCGCCACCTTCAAAGGGGCTGCCTCCCTGAGCGGCCCACTCTTCAATGCGTCGGCATTGGGCTACCAGGCGAAGGCGACGGAGGCCCAGGCCCAGGCGGCTGTGGCCCAATACAGAAAGACCGTCCTGACCGCGTTCATGGAAGTGGAAGATGCGTTGATTACTGTCCAGAAGACCGGTGAGCAACGTCTCGCACTAGAGCAGCAAGTGGCTGCCTTGCAATCCGCGCTGACTCTAGCCGACTTTCGCTATCAAGGAGGGCGGGCCAGTTACCTTGACGTACTGACGGCCCAGCGCAGTCTGTTCGAATCGGAGCTTTCGTTGGCTCGTACGCAGCGTGGGCAACTGATATCCGTCGTTCAGCTCTATAAAGCGCTTGGGGGAGGGTGGTCTCCCGGCGCAGTTGAGTCCGGGCAAGCGATCGAGGGGATGGGCGGGAGAACAGCCGAACCGGTTGAATCACATACGGCGAAGTCCAGTGATCCGTAGATAGGGCATCTTGCATCCGTCAGTTTTCATAATTGAAAACTTCTTCCGGACAGTCAACAAGCCGCCATTGTTCCCACGAACATACGCTATCGAAGAAGATACCTCAAGGCGTCTTCCCCTTCTTGAGATATTTAGCTACGACGGGTGCAGCTTGTTGCGTTGGCTCAGCGTTCATTCAGCGCGCGTTACTTGCTGCCGCTCTGCTGAAGCGACTCCAGCACTTGGTCGAGGCTGAAGCTGCCGACTTTCTGACTCGGCGGGAATTCCTTGAACGACATCAGGAATTGCCCGATGTATTGTTG
>CBDDRH010000023.1:0-38780 GCA_965233025.1 uncultured bacterium | reverse complement strand
TTGAGGGAAGGGTTGGCGGCCAATACCATCCAATCCATTTATGGGATCATCAACGGGACGGCCAATTATATTCTCTCGCGCATGACCCATGAAGGCCAGAGTTTTGAGCGGGTACTCGACGAAGCGAAGCAGGCCGGTTATGCCGAAGCGGATCCGACATTCGATGTGGCCGGTATTGATTCGGCGCACAAGCTGGCAATTCTGGTAGCGCTGGCCTATGGAACGCCGGTCAATGTCAAAGATGTCTATACCGAGGGGATCACCCACATTACACCGCTCGATATCGCGTACGCCAAAGAGTTCGGTTGTACGATCAAGCTGTTGGGCATTGCCAAGCTGGTCGGCAATGAAGTCGAAGCCCGAGTGCATCCCACGATGCTGCCTTCCTCATCGCCGATCGCTCAGGTCGAAGGCGTCTACAACGCAATTCAACTTGTCGGCGATGCCGTCGGCGATGTGGTGCTGTATGGCCGGGGCGCGGGGTCCATGCCGACCGGCAGCGCGGTGGTCGGCGATCTCATCGCTATCGCGCGCAATCTGTTGAAAGGAGCGGTTGGGCGAGTGCCGCCCGTCTCGTTCCAGCAGGATCAGCGTCGTCCGCTTCGGATGCGGACGATGGAAGAAATCAGCTCGCTCTATTACCTCCGCTTTATGGTGCTAGACCGCCCCGGTGTGTTGTCACACATTGCCGGGGAGCTGGGCCGGTGCGGGATCAGTATCTCGTCCGTCCTTCAACAGGGACGGCGCGAAGGGCAAACGGTTCCGGTCGTAATCAAGACCCATACCGCTACGGAGCGCGATGTCCAAACGGCATTGCGAGCGATCAATCGCATGGCCTTCATCTCTGAGCCCACCACCTTGATCCGTGTCGAGGGCAAGGACGAGTAATGCGATGAATCGCTGGCGTGGTGTGATTGAAGAATATCGAAAGTTTCTGCCGGTGACTGAACGTACCCCTGTGGTGACGCTCGGTGAAGGCAACACTCCGCTCATCAGGGCGATGCGGCTAGCCAAGCAGATCGCTCCCGGCATCGATCTCTATCTCAAATTCGAAGGCATGAATCCGACGGGATCGTTCAAGGACCGCGGCATGACGCTGGCCATCTCAAAGGCCGTTGAGTCCGGCGCCAAGGCGGTGATCTGCGCCTCCACCGGGAATACCTCTGCCTCTGCTGCAGCCTATGGTGCGCGGGCCGGACTGGCGGTCTATGTACTGATTCCTGCCGGGAAGATTGCGATGGGCAAGTTGTCACAGGCTATGATGCATCAAGCCACAGTCATCCAGATCGAAGGAAACTTCGACCAGGCGTTGACCATTGTGAAGGACTTGTCGGTGATCCACCGCATCGAGTTGGTCAACTCGATCAATCCTTATCGGATCGAGGGGCAGAAAACCGCCGCGATGGAGGTGTGCGATGAACTCGGCGATGCCCCGACTGTTCATGCGCTGCCGGTTGGAAATGCCGGTAACATTACCGCGTATTGGAAGGGGTACCAGGAATACCGCGCAGCCAATCAATCCACGAGGTTGCCTCGCATGATCGGATTTCAGGCGGCTGGTGCTGCGCCCATCGTGCTCGGTCGCATCGTGGAGAATCCGCAGACGGTGGCCACGGCGATTCGGATCGGCAATCCGGCCAGCTGGGAAGCGGCCTTGATTGCTGTGAAGGAATCCGCGGGAGCGATCGACTCGGTGACGGATGAAGAGATTCTGCAGGCGTATACGGCGGTCGCAGTGACGGAAGGGGTCTTCTGCGAGCCGGCGTCCGCCGCATCGGTTGCCGGTGTGATGAAGTTGCGCAGGCAAGGCGGATTGCGTGAAGGCGAGACCGTGGTCTGCACCTTGACCGGCCATGGACTGAAAGACGCCGACACGGCCATCAGCGTATCGGTCCAACCGAAAACCGTTAGAGCGACGCGGGAGGATGTCGCTCGTCTTTTAAGGGTGTAGACACCATGCGAGCAGGGCTTCGATGAAACATGTGATTCTCCATGCCGATGGGATGGCGGACCACCCTCGGAAGGAATTGGGTGGACGGACACCGCTTCAAGCGGCTTCAACTCCTCACTTGGATCGCCTCGCGCAAAGCGGGGAGCTTGGGCTCTTGGCCGCGGCGCCTGAGAACGTGCGACAGGGGAGCGGTCTGATGGGAACCTCCATCCTCGGATACGATCCCAAGAAGTACTACCAGGGCCCCGGTCCGCTTGAAGCGGCTAGTCTGGGGGTCGCCATCGGCGAGCATGATGTGGTCTATCGTTGTACGATGGTCACGTTGCGGGCGGACGCCCAGTCCGGGAGTAAAGGCGGATTGAACGAGATCAAGAAGCTCGGACCGCATGTGGTGATGGATGATGCGACCGCCGGCCTGATTTCGACAGAAGAAGCCCGCGAATTAATTGAGGCGATCAATGAGCAGCTCGGGTCTGAGATGATTCAGTTCTACCCCGGGTTAGGCCACCGTCATCTCATGGTGTGGGTCAACGGAAAGTCGCGAGCGGTTTGTACAGATCCACAATTATTGGTAGGTCGACCGATCGCCGATGTGTTGCCGACGGGAGACGGGTCCGACATTCTCTGGAAACTGATGGACGCCTCGTTTCAAATCCTGCGCGATCATCCCCTCAACGATGAACGTCTGGAAGCGGGACAGAAGCCGGCCAATGGTCTCTGGCTCTGGGGCCAAGGCCGGGCCATTCTCTGGCCAAGCCTCTCTGAACGATTGAAGATGTCCGGTGTGGTAGTTTCACAGGGCGATGTCCATCGCGGACTCGGCATCATGGCCGGGCTCGAAGCTGTGGACGGTGCGAGACTGGCCGGTGCGGATCTTCGTACTCAAGCGGCGGTTACCCTGGAGGAACTGAAGAAACATGACTTTGCC
Organism: uncultured bacterium; assembly: GCA_965233025.1. Lineage (GTDB taxonomy): Bacteria > Nitrospirota > Nitrospiria > Nitrospirales > Nitrospiraceae > Palsa-1315. The sequence continues at coordinate 35,901 of CBDDRH010000023.1, read as the reverse complement.
TACCTGCATGTGGAGTTGCCGGACGAAGTCGTCTACGGATCGGATGTTGCGGCCAAGGTGAAGGGTATCGAAGCGGTCGATCGCGAACTGGTCGGGCCGCTGCTCGAAGGGCTGGCCAAATTGGGCTCCCACCGCATCGTGGCTGTCTGTGATTCGGGCAACGTGCATCATGGCCAAGCGATGGAGGGGCAGGGGTTCTTCGCCTATCGTGACAGTGCGGCAGCTACCTCTACCGGGACCGGACGGAGATTTACTGAGGATGACGCTCGGGCTTCGACCGTGCCTCATCGTGATGCGACGAAGTTCGTCGTGCGGCTATTCGCAAAAGGATCTTGAGGGTCGTGGCACTGATTGTCCAGAAATATGGTGGCACGTCCGTGGGCACGATCGAGCGGATCCACTGCGTGGCCGACCGTGTCGAGAAGGCTCACAAGGATGGCCATCGCGTCGTCGTTGTCCTGTCTGCGATGAGCGGAGAAACAGATCGGTTGCTTCGGTTGGCGCAAGCAGTCACGTCGCTGCCGGACGATCGCGAACTCGATATGCTTCTGTCGACCGGAGAGCGGGTGACCATTGCCTTGTTGGCCATGGCCTTGCGGGCTCGGGGACTCGATGCCCAATCCTTTACGGGGCGCCAGGTCGGGATCATGACCGACAGTGCCCATACGAAAGCGCGTATTACCCGAGTAAGCGCCGAGCGGATCCGCGATGCCCTGCTCAAGGGGATCATTCCAGTGGTCGCCGGTTTTCAAGGGATCAACGAGCAGTCGGATGTCACGACATTGGGGCGCGGAGGTTCCGATCTCACAGCCGTGGCGCTGGCGGCTGCGCTGAAGGCCGATCGGTGCATCATTTTTACCGACGTCGACGGCGTGTATACGTCGGACCCCAACATTGTGCCGGCGGCTCGGCGAATCGATAAAATTGCCTATGAGGAAATGTTGGAAATGGCCAGTCTGGGTGCCAAAGTGTTGCAGAGCCGCTCCGTCGAATTTGCTGCGAAGTTCAATGTGCCGGTGGAGGTGAACTCCAGCTTCAAAGAAGGAAAGGGGACGCTTGTGACGCGTGAAGATGAGGATATGGAAGCGGTGGCGGTGTCGGGAGTCACCGGCGATCGGAATCAGGCCAAAATCACCATCGTGGGTGTACCGGACAAACCAGGTATTGCATCGAAACTCTTTGGGCCGGTGGCCCAGGCCAATATCAATGTTGATATGATCATTCAGAATATGAGTCAGTCGGGTCTGACGGATATCTCCTTCACGATTCCGCGGGCAGACATGAAGAAAGCGCTGCCGCTGATTCAGGATGTGGCGAAAGGCGTCGACGCTAAATCTGTTGCCGTAACCGAGGCGATCGCAAAGGTCTCACTGGTCGGCGTTGGGATGCGATCCCATTCAGGAGTCGCCGCCAAGATGTTCGAGGTCTTGTCGCGGGACGGCGTGAATATCCTTATGATCAGCACGTCGGAGATCAAAATCTCCTGTGTCATCGACGAAAAGTATGCCGAGCTCGCGATGCGCGCGCTCCATACTGCATTTGGGTTGGATCAGTCGCCGGCAGGAGATCGAAGCTCGAAGTAGAAGGTTTCGGTGGGTGAGCCTCGACAGGTTCGCCTTGCTCCTGGTATCGTTTCCCTTATGGTTAGAAAATCTTCATCACCACGTTCCTCGCGCCGCAAGCCAGTCGGCCCTGCGTCATCCGGTGGACCTCCGCTTACCGCGCGTCCAGTCGCGCTGGAAATTTATGATACGACATTGCGGGACGGAGCCCAAGCCGAGGATGTGACCTTTTCGGCAGAAGATAAGGTTCGGGTCGCCCAACAGTTGGATGGGTTAGGCGTGCAGTTCATCGAAGGCGGGTGGCCCGGGGCGAATCCCAAGGACATTGAATTCTTCCGGATGATCAAGACCGTCCCGTTGCAGACGGCAACGGTGGTCGCGTTTGGATCGACCAGAAAAGCAAGCAACACCGTACAGAAGGATCCGAATATCCGGGCGTTGCTGGACGCAGAGACGAAGATCATCACGCTCTTCGGAAAATCTTGGTCCCTGCACGTGACCGATGCGCTCGGCATTTCCCTGGTGAAGAACCTCGAACTCATCAGCGACTCTGTGGCCCATCTCCGCTCGAAAGATCGAAGGGTGTTCTACGATGCAGAGCATTTCTTTGACGGGTACAAGACCAATCCCGACTACGCGCTGGAGACCATTCGCCAAGCCGTCGCGGCCGGAGCCGAACGGGTGATTCTCTGCGACACCAACGGCGGATCGATGCCTTGGGAAATCAAAGAGATCTGCCAGGTCGTTCGGCGGGAGTGTGCGGTGCCCTTGGGAATTCACGCCCACAACGATTGTGAAATGGCCGTCGCGAACTCATTAGTGGCGATCGAAGCTGGCGTGGTGCAAGTGCAGGGGACAATTAACGGGATCGGCGAACGGTGCGGCAATGCCAATCTCTGTTCGATCATTCCCAATCTTGAACTGAAGATGAAACGTCCGGTGTTGAGAGACCGATTGAGCCATCTCAAGCGGGTCTCAGGATTTGTGACGGAGATCGCGAATCTCATGCCTAATACGCACCAGCCCTATGTGGGAGATTCGGCATTTGCTCACAAGGGTGGGATCCATATCCATGCCGTGTTGAAGAATCCCGTGACGTATGAACATGTGATTCCCGGATTGGTCGGGAACCGACAACGGATGTTGGTGTCGGATGCTGCAGGTCGGAGTGGATTACTGGAAAAAGTCGAGGCTTACGGAATCAAACTAGACAAGGGCGATGCCAAGGTGCGGGAACTGATCGATACCTTGAAGGAGCGTGAAAGCGAGGGCTACCAGTTCGAGGCAGCGGAAGGCTCCTTTGAGCTGCTCATGAGAAAAGCGATGGGGACGCACAGGCCGTCTTTCCAACTTCTTGGATTTCGGGTCATTGTCGAGAAAAAACAAGACCATGGCGCGTCGTCGTCAGAAGCCACTGTGATGGTGAAGGTTGGCGAAGTGGTGGAACAGGCGGAGACGGTCGGCGCTGGTCCGGTCAATGCGCTCGATCATGCATTGCGGAAAGCGTTGGAAAAGTTCTATCCCCAGCTACGAGAGGTCAAATTACTCGACTACAAAGTGCGAGTGTTGTCGGCCAATCGTGGGACGGAGTCCAAGGTCCGGGTGTTGATCGAATCAGGCGACCATAAGGATAAATGGGGTACTGTCGGAGTGTCTGAGAACATCATGGAAGCGAGCTGGCAGGCGTTGGCAGACAGCATCGAATACAAGCTGCTTGCCAAAGGCGAATGAGTGGGACATCCGATTCGGCATCTTTCTTCTTGACAGGTCTTATAACCTCACGTAACTTATAGCGAAACTGCTAATCGTTCATAGTAAGTTCACAAACGGTCATTCAAGAAGTTTGCGCAGGTGTCGGAGGAGAAAGCATGCGAAAGGCAGATATCGCGAATGAAATCTATAAGCAGGTCGGCATTTCAAAAAACGAAGCCGCAGATATCGTCGAACTCGTGCTGAATATGTTGAAAGATGTGTTGCATAAGGGAGAGTCGGTCAAGATCGCCGGATTCGGAAACTTTGTGGTGCGCAGTAAAGGGGCGCGGAAAGGCCGGAACCCTCGGACCGGAGAAGAAATAGGAATCACGCCTCGTCGTGTCGTAACCTTTCGCCCTAGTCAAGTGTTTAAGAAATACGTCAATTCATAACCTCGATCAATCACCGTAACTCATCCCACCACGAGGACCGGTCATGGGAAACGAGCCCAGGCTGGGCAGCAAGGTCTTCTATAAAATCGGCGAAGTCAGCCAGATTGCCAAGCTGCCGGCTTACGTGTTGCGATTCTGGGAATCGGAATTCCCGTTTCTCAAGCCGAAGAAAAGTCGTGGGAATCAGCGACTCTATGTCAAACGAGAAGTCGAAACGGTGTTGGAGATCAAGCGGATGCTCTATGAAGAAGGGCATACACTTGCAGGTGTCAAACGCTATTGGGCCAGGCGAGGCCGGGTGGCAAGCCAACGGGTGCGCCCCAAAGAGCTTGCGCAGAAACTGCGGGGGAATCTCCAGGCGATCCTCAAAGTTTTGGAATCGCATTCTGACTGACAACGGTCCCGCCTCGTCTCTTTCGGGCCGGTTGCATTCCAGCAGCACCCAGGGGACAATGCGAGAGACGGTGGAATTCAATAGAGCCTGTCGGGGCGTGGCGCAGCCCGGTAGCGTACTCGCTTGGGGTGCGAGTGGTCGGCCGTTCAAATCGGCTCGCCCCGACCAAAACATATAGTGCTGAGTGCTGAGGACTGAGACGAACAGGATAGTCTGGTCCTCGGTTCTCAGCACTCAGCACTGAAACAGAGAGCTGCCGCCGGCAGCTTCTTTTTTTTCCAGACGAACCCATGCGCATTCTGGTCACCAACGATGATGGGATTCACTCACCTGGGTTAACGGCGCTCGCCAAAGCCCTATCGAGAGTGGGTGAGGTGTGGGTGGTCGCGCCGGACCGTGAACGGACTGCCGTGGCACATGCCGTGACGCTCCATAAACCGTTGCGAGTACATCAGCTTGGGATACGGATCTACGCGGTCAACGGAACTCCGGTCGATTGTGTGAATCTCGCCGTACTGAAAATCATGGCGGCACCGCCCGATCTCCTCGTGTCAGGAATCAATAAAGGTGTGAACCTCGGAGACGATGTGCTGTATTCCGGGACGGTCTCGGCAGCAATGGAGGGAACGATCCTTGGTGTCCCTTCCATGGCTGTGTCACAGGAGGGGCAGGAACATTTTTATTTCTATGCCGGGGCTCGTTATGCCGTTCGTATCGCGCGTTTGATTTTGAAAGAGGGTTTGCCGGACGAAACACTGGTGAATTTGAATATTCCGAATCGGCCGTTCGAGTCCATCACCGGAGTTCGAGTCACCTGTCTGAGCCGAAGGCGGTTCGATAATCCGATCATTGAAAAGGTCGACCCTCATGGCCGGACCTACTACTGGATTGCCGGGACCCGCATATCGTGGAGCCGAAGCAAGGACGCCGATCATGAGGCGATTGAGCAAGGGGCGGTTTCGCTCACCCCCGTTCACCTCGATACGACGAATCATGGAGTGTTGGATCGATTCCGAAAGTGGGAAACGGTGCGTCGACAAGGTGCCCGCCGACTGACCGGATCGTCGAAGTTGAAAGGTAAGCAGAGGCGCTAGGGTGTTGTGGGGAATTTGATCGAAGCGATCATTACAGAGCTTAGCCGATTTGTCGTGTCGGTGATCTCGACGCTCGGCTACACCGGCATTTTTATCACCATGGCTATTGAGAGCGCCTGCATTCCCCTGCCCAGTGAAATCATCATGCCCTTTTCCGGGTATCTTGTGACGACGGGACAGTTCACGTTGCTCGGTGTGACATTGGCCGGCGCTCTCGGGAACGTCGCGGGGTCGGTTGTGGCCTACTACGCCGGCGTGTGGGGAGGCCGGCCTTTCGTCGAGCGATACGGACCCTATGTGCTGGTGTCGAGAAAAGACATCGAGATGGCGGATCGATGGTTCGCGAAATATGGCGATGCAGCGGTCTTTTTCAGCCGAATGCTTCCGGTGGTCCGAACCTTCATCTCGTTGCCGGCCGGCATCGCCAGAGTGAATATTTACCGGTTTATGGTCTACACATTTCTCGGTTCATTGCCCTGGTGTTATCTTCTGGCCTACATCGGTGTGAAGATGGGAGAGCAGTGGGAACATCTGAGAGACTATTTTCATCAGTTCGATATCGTGATCGGCATCTGCCTGGCGCTTGCCGTGGGTTATTTCCTCTGGTCCCATTGGCCGAGGCGCCGCATCACTCCGGAGTTGTAACCAGCCCATGCTCTCGATCTACAACACGCTCACAGGGGAAAAGGAGCCGTTCCACTCGCTTCAGCCGAAGACCGTTCGGATGTATGTCTGCGGTGTGACTGTCTATGACTATTGCCATATCGGCCATGCGCGTAGCGCGCTTGTGTTCGACGTGATCCGGCGCTATTTTGAATTCAGCGATTATAAGGTTGAGTTCGTGAAGAACTTCACCGACGTGGATGACAAGATCATCAAGCGGGCGAATGAACAGGGTGTCGCCTGCGACACGATCACCGCGAAATATATCCAAGCCTATTATGAAGATATGGGGAAACTGGGCATTCGCCAAGCGTCCATCGAGCCCAAGGCCACAGAACACATGACCGAGATCATTCGGTTGACCGAGACCTTGATGAAGAAAGGATTGGCCTATCGAGTCGATGGAGACGTGTATTTTGAAGTGGCCAAGTATTCTGCGTATGGGCGGCTCTCAAAGCGACGATTGGACGACATGCAGGCGGGTGCGCGCGTGGACGTGGATGAACGCAAGCGCCATCCGATGGATTTCGCGCTTTGGAAGAGCAGCAAGTCAGGCGAGCCGTCATGGGAGAGCCCTTGGGGTCCAGGGCGTCCAGGCTGGCATATCGAATGCTCGGCTATGTCCATGAAACATCTCGGTGAAACGTTCGACATTCATGGCGGCGGAATGGATTTGATCTTCCCGCATCACGAAAATGAAATCGCGCAGTCATGTGGGGCGACGGGAAAAGAATTCGCGCGCTACTGGATTCACAACGGATTTGTGCAGATCAATCAGGAAAAGATGTCCAAGTCGCTGGGGAACTTCTTCACGATTAGAGAGATCTTCGAGAAATCTGAATGGTCGGTTGAGGTCACGGGAGAAATCTTGCGATACTTTCTCCTCTCCACGCAGTATCGAGGGCCACTCGACTTTTCTGATCAGAGCTTGAAAGAAGCGAAGAATGCGTTGAACGGGTTTTATGATCTTCTGGTGAAACGACTGGCTGAGCCTGAAGAAAAAGCCACAGCTGACAAAGGACTTATAGCAGTGATCGAGCGATGCAGAGTGGCATTTCGGGAGGCGATGAATGATGACTTCAACACGTCAGTGGCGATTGCAGAACTACAGCGGTTGAAAGGCGACGTCAATAAATTGCTGAGCCAAGGCCTCTCGACGGAGGCGCGGAAGATCGCCAGAGAGGAGTTTTGTTCACTGGGAAACTGCCTGGGATTGTTTCAGCTGGACAGGTGGGAGTTCAACTATTCACGGAAAATTGTGCGCGAGGTCGTTGGAGTTTCAGCAGGTAAGTCCATAGTAACTGGTATCGGCGAAGCAGTCATGGTGCCAAAGGAAGGCCAGATGACTGATGCGGAAATCGACGCAAAACTTGTGGAGCGCAATGAAGCCCGGAAACAGAAGAACTTCGAAAAGGCCGACGAGATTCGTCAGTTCCTCGCGTCCCACGGCATTGTCATCGAGGACAAGCCCGACGGCACCAGCCGGTGGAAGCGATAGTCAGCCGGAGCTGATTTACGGGCTGCATGCGGTGCGCGAAGCCTTGCGCGCCGGCTCTCGCCCACTTCAGCGGCTGCTCTTACTACGGACCGATCGGCAATTTTCCGACCTCGCGCAGCTGGCGAAGGCGCAGCGAGTCCCCGTTCACATCGAGCCTCCGCCTGCCTTCGATCGATTGGTGCCTGACGGAAACCACCAGGGCGTGATCGCGCTCATCGCCGCGAAATCCTACGACACGACGGAGCAGATTCTCGATCGGGCGAAGACGCGAGGCGAGAAACCATTTCTCGTACTTCTCGACGGAGTGGAAGATCCACACAACTTAGGCGCGATCTTGCGGACAGCCGAAGCGGCAGGTGTTCATGGGGTGTTTATCCCGGAACGCCGCGCAGTCGGCCTGACATCAGTGGTGGCGAAAGTATCAGCCGGAGCGCTCGATCACATCTCCGTCGGGCGCGTGGGCAATCTGATTCGCCTGATTCAGGATCTCAAAGAAGCAGGCCTGTGGATCTATGGTGTCGACCCACAGGCGGAGAAGCTCCATACCGACATCGATATGGCCGGACCGATTGCGCTGGTGCTCGGGGGGGAAGGAGAAGGCCTTCGCCCTGGGGTGCTGAAAGAGTGCGACGACCGCATCAAGATTCCGATGCAGGGCCGTATCCAGTCGTTGAATGTCTCGGCCGCAGCAGCCGTCACGCTGTTCGAAGTGGTGCGCCAACGTCGCAAGGGTGTCGAGACTCAGGCGCAGTCTACCGAATCTTGATTGTCCCGTCTTGAATCGCAGTTTTGAGCAACTGCGCGGTGTTCGACACGCGCATCTTTTTCATCATGTTGGCCCGATGTGCCTCGACGGTTTTGACGCTGATCTTGAGTCGTTGACCGATCTCCTTGTTTTTGAAGCCTGCCCAAATCAGTTCAAGAATTTCTTTCTCTCGGCTGGTGAGCGACTCAGGCCGCTTCTTGCGTGGTGGCGGGGTCAGATTGGCCAGAGAAGGTTTGGTTTTCGTCTTTGCTGTCCGTGCCATTATTTGGTTCTCCTTTAACGAATAAAGTAGTACGGTATCATTGAGCGTGATGGAGTAATGCCAAGAACAAACCCTCGCCCAGCAGGCTGTGATTATAAGAACTCTCTGGTCATAAGTAAACTAGAGGAAATTTGGTCCAGTGAAGCTACCTAATTCATTTCATTTGGCAAACAAAGCGACCAGGGTGTACGGAGCCGGAGTCTGCTTCCGAGTCGATTATGCATGAGTGGACCCTTTATCTTGTTGTTGGAATCCTCGGCGCGCTGATCGGCAGTTTTCTCAACGTCTGCATCTTCAGACTGCCCCGCGGCGAATCGATTGCCTGGCCCGGCTCCCATTGCCCCTCGTGCGCTCACCCAATCGCGTTCTACGACAATATTCCTCTGCTGAGCTATCTCTGGCTTGGTGGACGTTGCCGAGCTTGCCGCACGCCAATTTCAATACGGTATCCCCTCGTCGAAGCCGCCAACGCGTTCGGCTATCTCACCATCTTATGGTACTTCGGTCCAACCTGGACGGCCGCGCTCTATGCCTTGTTATTCTCGGCGTTGGTTGTGGTGACGGGAACAGATCTCACCCATAAGATGATCCCCAATGTCATTACTCTTCCGGGCATGGTGGTCGGACTTCTGGGCGCAGTGACCGTTTTGCCGGTGGGTGTGATCAATTCTGTGGTTGGTCTTACCGTAGGGGGCGGCATCCTCTGGCTCCTGGCCTGGTTGAGTCCCTATCTCTTCGGTAAGGAGGGAATGGGAGGTGGCGATATCAAGTTGCTAGCGATGATTGGTGCGTTTCTTGGCTGGAAGCCCGCGCTTCTCACCATCATGATCGGCTCGCTCACTGGTTCTATCATCGGCATCAGCTTGATCGCTCTACGCATCACGAAGCGTGATGACTATATCCCCTTTGGCCCCTTCCTTGTGCTGGGTGCCCTCCTTTCTCTGTTTTTTGCGCAACCGCTCCTCGATTGGTATCAAGGTTTTCTTGACCCTGCCTTCTAGTTCCCTCGTTGTATCTCTTCTGGCGAAGCCCTGTATCTAAATAGTGAGATACTTTTCTGGTTTTCTCTCTCTGTCTCAGTCAGTGCGCGGACCTGCTCTGCCTCCTGCTTCTTCGTGACAACACAAAACTGCGCGGACTTGCGGAATATTCCACTTCTGTTTCTCAGTAAGCATTCAGTCATTTGGGTGTGGATCAATATGGGCACGAGTCTTGGAGAGCACGCTCGTCTCCGTCAGGTGAATTCCTCTGCGTGAGTGGGTCATGCCAAGAAAATCACAGAGCCAGGAACAAGGCTTGAGTCTGACAGAACTCCTCATCGTACTGTCGATCATAGGTATCATGGCTGCATTGGCTGGACCGAGTTATCAGACATTAGTCGCAAGAGTCCAGGCACGTAGCGTCACCATAGAGATTGCTTCGGAACTCCGGCTCGCCAGACAACTGGCGATGGCCAGACGAGAGCGCTTGCGAGTCATATTCAATCGAGAGGAGCGTACGATTACGCTTCGACGTGCGGATACCGAGGGTGCCCTGCATGTCTATCACTACGCGGAGAAGGGGGTAATTGTAGGTGAACCAACTGCTGGACCCGAGATTCTGTTTCATCCCAGCGGCCGGTCGGTAACCCCGACAACCATTCATGTGCGAGACAGTCAAGGCCGGGAAACCATGTTCACTGTGAGCATTACTGGAAGAGTGTCTGTCTCATGACACGCGATCGAATATTTCTTGCAGAGCGTGGGGTCAGTTTTGCCGAAGTGCTTGTGGCTATGGCACTGACATTGACGGGGTTAGTCAGTGCGATAGGGGCGTTTCAGGCAGCAGAACGGAGTCTTCGAACGGGGACATTGGCGACGCGGGCGCTAGCGATGGCGGAATCGCGGATTGAAGCGAAACGAGCCGCCCGATGGGATCGGCTCTTGCTGGACGATCTGAATCATGACGGCGTCCCGGATCTTGTCATGCGTGATGATGGAGCAGGCGGCGATGCAATGGCCGGTGATGGGGTGTATTCCGGTCGTTGGGACCAGGATGGCGTCCAACTGATCTGGACGGTGACGCCGAGCCATTCCAATTCGCTGTCGGCCTCAGGGCATGTTCTGATTGAGGCTCGGGCAGTCTACAAAGCGGGTGAGAATCAGCGTGAAGTACGAGTCGGCACCCTACGGGCCAATCCCGTGTTCGCTGGGAGCCAGTAACATGTCGCTATCGGAGCAGACAGGATGCTGACAAGACGGCATACAAGAGGCTTCTACCATAGAATACGGATGGAGACAGGGACCAGCTTGACTGAGCTGATGTTTGCCATGGCAGCTGGTTTGGTCGTATTGGGCGCCACGCTTCAAGCTCTGTCCTATTTCCAGCAACAGTTTATGAGGCAGCAACGCGAGGTCGCGCAACAGCAAGATCTTCGCCTTGGGTTAGAAGTTCTTGAGCAAGAATTGCGCTTGGCAGGGTCCGGTTCTCTTACTACGACGGCTTCTGACTCAGTGGGGTTTTTGGCGAATCTGCAAGGTCTCTCGACGACGATCACGGCAACGGCGGCGATCGGCCATATGACTCTAACGGTCGAAGACGGGCGGGGATGGGAGGATCAGAAAACCATTGTGGCCTGTTGGGCCGAGCGCTGCGAGACTCTTGCCCTGGCTCGTGATGGACAACGGCGCTTGCTTACGCTGACGCAGCCGCTGACCGTGGCAATTCCATCCGGAGCCTCTGTCTCCCTCCTGAATCATGTCCGCTACTACAGCCGTCGTGATAGCCAGGGTGTTCTGAGGCTGTTACGGCAGGTTGATGGCGGCGCAAGTGTCTTGGTCGGCGATATCAGGGGGGCGCAGTTCTCCTACTGGGATGAAAACGGGCAGGTTGTGACAGAGCCGGCGCAGGTTAGGTTAGTCGTCGTTGAGGTGACGATGTCCGACCGAGGGATTCGTGCGGTTCGAGAAATGAGCCTCAGGACATAACCGGCGATGCCGCTCATAACCATGTGGACAATGACAGAACGATGAAAGAGCGGCGCGTACCAGAACTCATGAATCTGTGTGACAGGGGTCAGGTGCTTCTCGTGGCACTCTTGCTGATTTCTCTGCTTGGAGTCGCCGGCATGACGTCTCTCTATTTGGCCGGTCAAGATGGATTGGGCGTCAGCGCCATGAAAGAGGACAACGTCGCGCAACAGTTGGCCGACGGTGCGGCGGATGTCGTAATAAGTTGGTTTCATGATCCGAGTGTCACACCGACATCCATTGCTGGATTGCTTATGAAGCGCCAGGGGGATCCCTCGATTGGGCCGTCGTTCTTCGACGTAGCCGGGCGTTCACAGTTTGTCGGGACCGCTGACCATCCCGACATCCTCCTCGATGCGGCGAACCACGCGGACAATCAGATGCTCAACGATTTGCCAAACGGCGTATCTCATACCCTGGGAGGCCTTGGCCGAATTCTTAAATTGAAAGTGTATGGCCCTCTGCAGCCAGGCTTGCTGAGCACAGTTGAGGTAACGGCTACGACGGTCGATTACCGGCCAATCGCACGAACGGTTCAGCTCCAATTGGGAGCTGTATCGATTCCCGCGGTTCGTGCGGCGGTGCAAGTAGGACAGACTCTCGGCGTCATGCAGCCAGGAGGTGAGTCTCCCGTCATGGTCCATTGGGGAGATCAACGGGTATTGGGCGATCTCACGGTGCAGCGAGTCGAAGATCTGGTCTTCAAGAGCGCTGCAGCCTCAATTACCGGTCAGTCGTATGACCAGATGTTGTCTGCGCAGGATCGCTGGACGGAGTACTGGATTGGAGGGATTGTCTCGGTCATCTCTCCTCCACCAGGCCAAGGTGCGAATCCTCTACTCCCTGAAAACGTGCATCTGCACCAATATCCGACGCCTGGGGTGAGGCTTGATCAGTGGGACTATGACTCGCTCAAGAATATTGCGCTGCGCTGGGGGACCTATTATCGACTTGATCGTGTAGGACAGCTTCATCCGCAGGGGGCTCAGGACGCGGATCAGGGAATCACGCCTGCAGACGCACTGGAATCTCACACCATCGGAGATCATCGTGGATTGGTTTTCATCGACACAGTCGATGGGCAAGCGCCGCGTGTCGATAACATGGGAACGCTCGTGCTGGATGCAGATTATTTTGAGGGGCTTCTGGTCGTACAAGGTCATATCGTGCTCAGGCCTCTTGCAGCAGGAAAATCTGTTCCGGCCCTCAGTCCATCTTCTCCAGGGACACAGTCGCTAGGGGCAAGAGTACCGGTGCAATTGTCCGGCATCCATGTCAACGGCCTGCTGTATGCGGCGGGGGCGATCAGGATTGAACGATCCGCGCACTTATATGGGGCGATGATGGCAGGACAGAGCGTGACGTCGGTCGGGACCGGTACCGGTATCGAGGTCTGGTACAACGCTGATCTGGCACAAGGACTGTTTCGAGGGGTTCCGGTTGTGTATCGAGCGCCGGGAACCTGGTTAGTCAAGTACTAGCAGACTGCTGAAAACATCCGCCAGCAGCATTCCCTGTTTGCCATGCCGGGCACGACACAGGCAGGTCGCCTCGTTCCCAGAAACCGTGAAACGTAAGGCGTGAAACGTGACTGAAAACCGGCCGCGGAGCTGCGGCCTTGCTTGGGGCAAGGGGTGTCCCATGGTTGAGAGGGGAGGAGTCTGGTCTCTTTGAACAGCCTGCGGGATTTGCTGAAGCGGTCTGTGACGTGGCCCTGTATTCCCCAGGGTCAAAAATAGCTTTCCAATACACTACTTGCGGGAAGATGCGAGCGAAAGGCATTGCGCATGACAGTCGAGACGGACGTAGTGGCTGGTGGAACCGGAGGGAAAAAAGGCAGTCGCACGTCGAAGCCCTCCCGTTGCGCGATCGAACAAAACGTGCTTGATAGCTTGGTCTATCGCGGCATTATCAGTCTTTCCGACGTGCTGGCAGCGGTCGACGATTCGAAAGAGGGCAACTTCGACCTCGAAACGGTCCTCCTCGACCGCTATCATGTCACGAAGGACGCTTTAGGGTCCGCGCTGAGCGACTTTTATCAATGTCCCTATCTGCCGTATGACGAACGAACAGTCATCGATGCCGACCTGCTCAAAACGCTTAACCTCGACTATCTCAGGAAGAATCTTTGGCTGCCGATTACGCGTCGCGGCTCACTCATCGACGTACTCACCAGCGATCCGCACGATCTCGACAAGGGTTGGGACGTGCGGCGCACATTTCCAGGGATGACCATTCGTTATGCCGTAGGTCTGCGTCGGGACATCGAACAGTTTCTCCATCTGGCCAAGGGCCAGGGAACCAGTGGGTCCATCGGCGCCATTCTTGGTGAGTTGATCAACGAAATCCATCTTGAGCCCGCCATCGACCCTATATCCGGCGGGATCGACGAAAACGACTCAGCCATTGTGCGGTTGACCAATCAAGTGATTGCCGAAGCCGACCGCCTCGGCGCATCGGACATCCACATCGAACCATACGCGGATCGTAAAGACATGGCTGTGCGCCTGCGCATAGACGGTATTTGCTCGACATTCATGAAGATTCCGGCGACCTATCGGCGCGCGGTCGTATCCCGTATCAAGGTCATGGCCAATCTTGACATTGCGGAACGCCGCAAACCTCAAGACGGCAAGATCCGATACCGGTTGGCGAAGGATCGAGAAGTCGAATTGCGTGTTGCGACCTTGCCCACCTCAGGACAGGACGAAGACGTCGTGCTGCGCCTCCTGACAGCCAAACAACCGATGCCACTCGACGTGATGGAATTTGCTCCTGCCACGTTGCAGGCCATTCAAGCCATCGCAGAGAAACCGCACGGGATCATCTTGTGTGTCGGACCGACTGGGTCCGGCAAAACAACGACCTTGCACGCGATTCTTAAGCACATCAATACCGACGAACGAAAGATTTGGACAGCCGAAGATCCTATCGAAATCACCCAGGACGGCCTCCGTCAAGTCCAGGTCCATCCGAAGATCGGTCTGACTTTCGCGACTGCGATGAGGGCGTTTTTGCGTGCCGATCCCGACGTCATCATGATCGGCGAGATGCGGGATAAAGAAACGGCCGACATTGCCATTGAAGCTTCGCTCACCGGCCACTTGGTGCTCAGTACCCTCCATACGAACAGTGCGGTTGAAACGGTGATCCGTTTATTGGATCTCGGCTGCGACTCGTTCAACTTTGCCGACGCCATGTTGGGGGTACTCGCCCAGCGCCTGTGCAAACGGATCTGTACCCAGTGCAAAGAGGCCTATCATCCCACTCGGCAGGAGTACGACGAACTGGTGCAGGGGTATGGCGCACAGGACTGGTCCACACTCGGCATCGAGTACCGCGCTGATTGGAAGCTATATCGGGGACGAGGCTGCGAGGCCTGCAATCAAACCGGCTTCAAGGGGAGAGTGCCTCTCCATGAGATGCTGTTTCCCTCTGAACACATGAAACAGCTCATTCAAACTCGATCACGAACCACCGAGATGCTGACTCTCGCGCTGGAAGAAGGAATGGCTACACTGGTCCAAGACGGCATTCGAAAGACACTACAGGGACTCACCACCTATCGCCAAGTCAGGGCTGTAGCGATGAAATAGCTGATTCGTCGTATTCGCTTCAAGCAGCATTCTTCTATCTCTTAGCTCCTTCGGCTCAGAAATTTCTCCATTTACCGAGGAGAACAGGAAATAGTGCGTCATTTTTGGTTCCCAATGACCGTGAAATAAGGCATTTCGTGATTCTTTCCCCAGCTGACCACGCACTCTGTCATGGCTAGATCAGTGTGTTACTTCCGAGGTCGTCGAAGTATTGCGCCCTGTACTCTGTGGTGTAAATGGCAATTGCAACGCTGATTGCGTTCGGTTACGGTTCTCAGCCGCGAAATCAAATGCCACAACCGGACATGGCGTTCAAGGCAGACGCGGCAAACAGCGAACCGTTTCCCTGGCACTCATGTTTCCTACCCACCTCGTCTTCCCTCAAAGGAGAATATTGGAGAATGGTAATCGCTCAATGTGGACCGCCTCAGGCGAAGACTCGAAGCCATTTCTTATGCAGTGGTAAGCAGTAGTAGAAAATTCTGCGGTCAATTCCTCCTCCTGAAAGGGGTGGTAGCGCCCTCTGCTGCCATCCCGTTTATTTGTCGTTCAGCAGAATCTTTCATCAACAATAATGAACCACTTTTGTCGCTTCCGCCGATGATGAAGTTGGCATCTGTTTTTGAGCGTCCAGGTCACAATTTGTTGTGTCCCTTGCCGCAAAATTGTTTGTTCGAAACCGAATAGTGAGTCAGGCCACGATAAGTGCCTGAAAACTCAATAAGGCATGTGCCTTGCTCTAACCCAGGCGTAATGAAAGTTCTTCCCAACTATTCGCATCAAGGTCAATTGATGCATTGTGATAGGCAGACAACAAAATAAGGAGGTATGGGAATGGCCGCGACTAGTGATCGCAATCATTCTTGGCGGGAGGCCAAGGGGAGGGGAAATACCATGCTTCGCAGGATTGTATTGACGGGACTGTTGATAGGTACGCTCGTGCCTTCACTCCCCAGCACAACGTTTGCTCTCGAAAGGTTGGAGAGAGGGGATGACGCAGGCAGGCACAGCCTTGTTCAGCACCCCTACAGTGTCAGAAGTGTTCTTTGGAACACTGCAAACAGAGATTGATGCCCTGAAAACCCAAGTTAGCCTGCTGACAGGAACCAACACCTCGCTGCAAACGGCATTGAAAACCGCACAGGCCGACATTATTGTTCTGCAGGGACGAGTCCGGACACTTGAAGCGAAACCGTCCGGTGGTGTTCCAAATCTTGAGAAATACGTGACGATTGATACCAACCCCATCAATGGCGTGGCAGGACCCCATATCCTGATTACCGGCGCCAATGTCCATGTCCGCAGTGGATCTGGAGCCACGGATGATCGCTTGTCGGTCGGTGAGAGTCTCACCGGCCTTGGAAACCTCATTATCGGTTACAACGAACCGAATACCACAGGCCCAGTCAGAACCGGTTCACACAACCTGGTTGGAGGCAGCTTTAACGCCTTCAGTTCGACCGGTGGCCTCGTGTTCGGACTTCGGAATACGCTCAGTGGCTCATACGCGGCTATCTTCAGCGGTGAGGCCAATACCGCCAGTGGGACAAATGCAAGTGTCCTTGGTGGGAACCTCAACACCGCCGCCGGGCTTCGTTCAACGGTATATGGGGGGTTAAGCAACACGGCTGTGAATATGAACTCCATCTCACCGACTCGAGGAACAAGACCGACGGGAAACTAATTCACGTTTAACGCATCGGCCGGATTCCCGTCGTCGGGAATCCGGCCGATGCCGCATTCTTCGTGCTGAGACTCGGTAATGGGAGGGACTGCAACTCAGAGAATATCTGGACCGCCCAGGAAGCTATCTATCCACCTCATCCCGAAAGCAGAGATAGGAATTGTGCGGTAGACAGCACGAGACCTTGTCGGCTGCGTCAGTCTCGGATATAGATGCCTCGCCAAACACGCCGGGCTTTGAAACTTTTCTTCCTCGACAATAATTGTCTCCAGCAGGTCCAGAAAACGTTCATGAGTATGGGGATAATCCCTGATGGGCTCTTGAACATCAATGGCTTAGGAGTGGCTGTCTCGTGTCCCAGATGGCATGTCCCTTGCGTGGAGATGCCTGGCGCTATGGGTGTACCAAGACAAAATAGGACGGATGATATGCTCGGACGGAACAACTGCGAGACTGGCGTTACGCTCGTCGAGATGATGATCGTAGTGGCGATCATCGGAATCGCCTCTGCACTCGCCATCCCAAACTATTTGGTGTGGCACTCTCGCTCTGAATTGAGGCAGGGGATTACAGAGGTACAGAACCAGCTGCTCCTGGCTCGCATGGCAGCTTTAAGCAGAAATGCTCCTGTGACGGTGGCAATCAGCATCACCAGCGGAGTTGTTCTGATGACGACGACCAATGCGGCGACCGGGGCACAGGTCCTGGCCCCCAGCAGCCTGCGGCTGCCTCATGTCGTGGATCTGAGAGTGGGTCCGTCCGCCGCCTGGACATCGGTAGTCGCGCCTGCGACCGCCACCGTGTCGTTTAACTCGAGGGGTATGCGATCCAGTGGCCCCGGGCCGACATTGAACCAGGAACTCGCGATGGTCAATGACAAAGGCGTCCAATTTGCGATGAAGGTAACTCCGCGAGGCATCGTCAATTGGTGCCAGGACAGTGTCTGTTCGTAATCAAGGCCATGGCAACGGGAGCGCACATTCAAATGTCCAGGATCAACCATCAGTCAGGCTTCACCTTGATCGAAGGAATGATCGCAGGAGCGATCCTGTCGGCGGGCATCTTGGGGGTTGCCGCCATGCAGGGGATCGCCTTGACCCGCAACGTAGATTCGACCGAGCTCACCCGCGCAACCAACTTGGCTGCGGAGATGATCGAACGGATACAGTACAACCGCAAAAACATTGCACAATATGCCATTGATACGTCCAATGCGACTCCCTGTCCGCAGAGCGCAGTCACTCAGGCAATGGCAAAAGGCGACTGCGACCAGTGGGTGGCGCTGCTTGGCAATCCACAGGCCTCAGGGCTGGTGAACGTGCGCGGAGTGATAACCGCGCCTCCGGCGCCGGTGGGAGCGGTGGCGACGCTGCTGAACCAGTATCCGGTCACGGTGACGGTGTCGTGGACCGGCGCGGCGGGCGACACCAAAGTGGCTCGGCCCAAACAAGTCGTCTTGACAACGACAGTGGCTCCGGAATGAGGGGAAGAGGAGAGGGCGCACTCATGGTCACGCAGGGGAATGTTCGGGGTGGCCAGCAAGGAGTGACGCTCATCGAGCTCATGGTCGGCGCCGTGGTGGCCACGGTTGTCATCGCCGCCGGGTATGCGGTGCTGACGTCCTCCAGTAAGGCGCTGACGACGAACGAACAGACGATTGAAACGCAACAGAATGTCCGCATGGCGATGGAGTTTCTATCCCGAGATATCCGGCAGGCGGGCTTCGGGATGAGTGGCCCGGTCGGGAACTGTTCCACCGCCATCGTCCCCGCGGATCACAACACGGCCGGCCCGGATCGCGGCCCGGATCGGATCAGCCTGATCGTGCCCGTAGGAAATCCGGTGGGAACCGCCACGGACCCTCCTTGGATAGTCAACAGCAATACGACCATAGGGTTTAACCAGCTGGCTCTTCCCTCGGCTCTCGCCATCACCAATATGGCGAGCGAAGCAGGTGGAAGCCTTACGGCACCGAGTGCGACCATCTCAATCGGCGGGGCGATTACCACGACGGTGACCGCGACAGGCGGCGCCAATCTGACGGTGGCAGCGGTCCCAGCCCCAGCCTCAGTGAAACAGAATACACCGGTCTACTTACTGCAATGCATCACCTATCAAATTATTCCGCCTCCCGATCCGACCGGCCTCTGCGCCGGGCGATCACCCTGCCTGGTTCGTGGCGTGGCCGGAGGGATGACGGCGGGTGTGTTGGATTGCACGGTGGCAGGGAGCCGGTGCACGTCCATTGCCGACGAAATCGAGGACATGCAGTTCGCCTACGGGTGCGACGGATGCGTCGCGGCAGTCAACAGCGGCACTCCCGACGGCATCATTGACAACCAGGGCGGCGCAGCGGGGTTCGACCAGGCGGATTTTGTGACGAATAACGCCTGGGCCACCGCGCCATTGACAGCCGACAAAATCCAGCTGGCCCAGGTGACGATTGTCGGGCGGCAACGGAGAGCGGATCAGGGATTCGGAGAGAGTAATCAGCAAACGGCGCAGGGGGCGCCGCTGCAAGTCAGCGACCATCTCCATTCTGACGGCGTGTTTGCGGCAGGGGACTATGCTGCGTTGACGCCTCCCTATACGTCGACCCGCCGGCGTCTGCTGACCCGGACGATCGAGCTTCGCAATCTGAGACACTAAGGAGCAGGAGCGTGATGCACGACAGCCGTTCGATGTACAGGCCGCGTTTCAGGGAGAACCAACAGGGCATTGCGATGCTCAGCGTCCTGATGCTGATGCTGATCCTGACCGTCCTGGGAATCGGCGCCATGACGATCACGGGGCTGGAAAACCGTGTGGCTGGTTTCGCCAGTTCCATGGAGGCCTCCTCCGCAGCGGCGGATGCCTGTGTTGCGACGGGGGTAAAAGTCATTCAGAAAGTGCTGGATGTGTCCAACGGGATGTCCGTGCCCACGGCGCTGTTGGACAATCAAATCCCGCCGGGGCCGGTGCCTGCTGCGAATAAGGCCCAGCTGGAACTGGAAATCAGCGGAGACCCGACCGCGGTTGCCGATGCACCGATCGGACCGCCGTTCCCCGCTGGCGTCACCGCCGCCGTGCCCAATTTGGTGCAAACGGTCGGCGTCTATTCCGTGGCGGGCGACATCGACTACTTGTACAAAAAACAGCGGGCCGGGTCGGGCCAGCAGTTCGGCGCCGCCTACGATGGAACGGGCGTGGGAAGCGGAGCGGGCGGCCTCGATATGTTCTACAGCGTGGACTGTGTCGCCACGAATACGGCCACCGGCATGAGCAGCCGCATTGCCGCCGTCTATGTCTGTCTCTACAACGAAGGCTGCACGAGAAAACTGTGATCGTGACGCATGACGAAGTTTCACCTGCTCCCATGAAGGAGCGGCGACAGCGCTGGCCCTTCGAGCAACACCGGGAGGATCGTATGACGCGCAACAATCTGGTGACACGAGCACGAGGGTGGCGGTTGTGGGTTGCCACGACCGTCTGTGCGCTCGCCCTGTCGAACGTCCCGGCAGGCGTTTCCGCCCAGAACATGGCGGACTACACCAACTATCCGATCTTCCTTAGCCAAACTGTCCCGCCGAACATTCTCTTCCTCGTAGACATGGGGAACGCCACCCTGGAAGCGGCTTATAGCGGTCCCAACCACCAGTATCCAATTTCCTTCAAAGCGTTAACGGCCACGTCGACTCAATATGCTGCGAACGTGACCGTAGCGGCCGAAAATTTGGTGGCAGTGGACAACAGCGGGGTTGCGATCGCGGCGGCGAGTGTGGCTTCACCGGCAGACATCTTCGATTCGGCCAAATCGTATTACGGCATGTTCGACCCCCTACGTTGTTATACGACCGATGCCAATAGCTTTAACTACGGATCGGTAAAGGCAGCGCTGTCCACCGCCTGTGCGAACACCCATTGGGACGGAAATTTCCTCAATTGGTTGACGCAACGCAAAAAGGAGATGATTTATCAAGTACTCGTCGGAGGGAAACCGATTCCCGCGCAAGCGAACACGGACGGCTCGGCCAACAATCTCAATGGGGAGACGAAGACGGGTGAAAATGGAAGCACTTGGGATTGTCAGAGCAATGCTAAGTCCTGCTGGCGATACGTGAAATTTGTACCGGCCGCTACCCTCACGGGCCGCGTCCCTACAACCACCCTGAAAACGTGGGCTGGCGGAAACATCTTATCCGCGGTAGGACAGATATATGGTGTCGGTGACGGAAAATTGTATGTCAACGACGATGCGACGGCGAGTCCATTCAACACAGCCCCTGGTAACCAATATTCCCTGGAGGTTGACTTGACGACGGAGCCGAACGCACCGGCTGGAACTGGTACTCAAACAACGTGCGTGTCGGGTAACCCTAATGATAACAGCGATCCCAACTATGCTGGGCATCTCGCCTGCTACAAAAGGGAACGGTCTCTCGGTCTGTTTCAAAAGATGAGAACGGATAACATGCATGTGGGCGTCATGTTCGTCAATGCCGATACAGGCCAAGGTGGGAGTTTGCAGTTCTCCTATGACGAAGCGTTCAATTCCTCCGACGTGACCAGCATTCGCAACGAACAGATTGAAGCCAACTCTCCCATGTCCGAAGCGCTGTATGAAGGCCTCTGTCTGTTTCGCAAATCGCAAGGCCCTTGTTACAGCAATAGCGGGTCCTGGTCGACCGGCTACAGCTCAGGTGGAATCGGTGCCGTCGGCGACCCCTTCTATTTCGCCAGCATGAGCCAAATGGTCCGTTGCTGTAAAAGCTTCGTGTTGATGATCAGTCCTGGCATTGGCGTCAATGACGGCAATGCGCCGGATTTGCAGTCGCCCTTCGGCAATCTCTTTACCGGTGCCAATATCGGGGTGGCGACCAGCGGAGCGGCAGGAGATCGGCTGGATGATGTGGCCTATTATGGACGCAGAAACGACCTGCGGAGCGATCTTTCTGGTACGCAGTCCGTCACCTTTTATGCAGTCAACGCCATGGGTGGTCCGAATGGCGCGGCGCTTCTGGCCTCGGCGGCGAAATACGGTGGATTTGAGGATCGGAACAACGATAATGCCGTCGATCTGACCGGCTCGCAGACCTGTACCTATCCGGCAGGATCGAATCTCGGCAGCGGGGCGAGCACGAGTAATCCGGAATGGGACTTCAATAGAGACTGCGTGCCGGATACCTTCTTCGATGCGTCCGATGGGGGCAGCCTTGAGGCGCAGATCAATTCGGCGATCGCGGCGATCTTGAAGAAAGCGGCGTCCGGGACCTCCATTTCCGTGTTGGCATCTTCGTCCACAGGAGAAGGCGCCTTGTTTCAAGCGTTCTTCTATCCATCCACCTACGAAGGAAATAATGAGATTAAGTGGACGGGGTTTGTGCAGGGGCTGTTCGTGGATCCCTTTGGGAATCTGCGCGAGGATCGCGGCGGCGCAGGCGGCGTCCCCGATGGGAAACTCGTCTATAGCGACGATAATATCGTCGTGACCAGGACCGACCCCTCGTCGGGCGATGTCGTGGTCGATCGCTACGTCGACGTGAGTCCAATGGACGGACTAGCCGACAGCGTGACTCCGTACGAGACCGTCAGTTTGCGCGAGATGCAGGGGATCTGGGAAGCGGGGAAAAAACTGGCCCTCCGCGATATCGCGTCGAGCCCGCGCAATCTCATTACCTGGATCGATCTGGACAACGATGGGGTGGTGGACTCGGGGGAGCAGATGGCTTTCGGCACGGCCAATGCGAGCACACTGAGCCCCTATCTTCGTGCCGGCAGCAGCGGGACCTTTACGGCCACCAACATCATCAACTTCATCCATGGCACGCAAGTGTCGGGGATGCGGGACCGGCAGGTAACTGTCAACGGGGCGCTCAAGGTCTGGAGGCTCGGCGACGTGGTGAACTCCACCCCGACGATCGTGGGGGCGCCGAGAGAACGCTACGACATCCTGTACGGCGATTCCGGCTATCGCAAGTTCGTCTCGCGCTGGGCCAATCGCCGGCAAATGTCCTATGTCGGGGCGAACGATGGCCTGCTGCACGCGTTTAACGTCGGCTACTACCACCGTGGAGACGATCCTTCGACGTCTGCTGTGACGGAGCACGGTTGGTACACCACGAACCCGTCCGATAATTCTGGCGGGATCGGGTTGGGCGAAGAGGTGTGGGGTTTTGTGCCCTACCATCTCCTGCCACAGCTCAGGTGGTACACGCAGACGGATTACACCCACATCTCCTATGTGGATCTAAAGCCGAAGGTCACAGACGTCCGCATTTTTACCCCGGAAGGGGCCTGTGGGGGTGGCGCGACACCGACAGCAGCCGGCTGCATTCACCCGGACGGATGGGGGACGGTCCTCATTGCCGGGCTTCGGTTCGGCGGCAGTTGCGGGTCGTGCGCTGCCGTGTCGTCGGGCAACAACGGCGGGCCGGCCTTAACGGTAGTAGCAGATTTCAACGGCAACGGTAACACGACTGATCTGAACGATACCCGCACCTTTTACAGTGCTTACGTCATGCTGGACATTACGGATCCGGATGCGACGCCGACCGTACTCGGTGTCTATTCGGCGTCGGATCTCGGGTTGACCACCAGCTATCCCACGGTGGCCCGTATGAACTTGTCCTCCGATGGGAATACGACCCATACGAATGCCAAATGGTTCACGGTGTTCGGTTCTGGGGCCCATGGCTATAATGGCCGGGCTGCGGCGGCAGGTCAAATCGTTGCCGTCGAACTCGGGGCCCCTCTGGGCACGGCTCCTACCGTGACAAAGATGCCGATCGGCTCATGGAGTTCCTTCATGGCCGATCCGATCACGCTGGATAAAGATCTTGATTTCCGATCCGACGTTGTCTATGTGGGACGGACGATCGATCCGACCGCCAGTGGGCTCGGGTATTGGACGGGCAAGATGTATCGGCTCACGATGGGCACGTGCAGTACCGCTCCCTGCTCGACCTCGACCTGGGGCGTTGCTTCGGGAGCAAATCGCTCTCCCACAGAAATGCTCGACAGGTTCACGATGAATTCCGGCTTGAAATATCTTGGTCCACTGACCTCCAGTCCAACCGTCACCTTAGATGATGCGGGAGAAGTGTGGGTGTTTTTTGGCACAGGAAGATTTCTGAGTATAGCCGACAAGTCGGATACCTCAACCCAATATCTTGTGGGACTCAAGGATTCGGTCCTCCGAGCGGGGGGCTGTGTCCAAACCAGTACCGTGGACTGTTGGGACGATGATCTTCTGGATGTCTCCAACGTGCAGATCTGCATCACCTGTGCAGCGGGATCCAATCAGGTAAACGGCATCACCGGCACGACGACGTTTCCGGCGCTGATCTCGTTGGTCCAGAGCAAGGATGGATGGGTGAGCAACTTGCCGACTGCGGGCGAGCGGTCCATTGTGCCGCCGACGATAATCTCAGGGGCTGTATTGTTCCCGACTTTTATTCCTACGGACGATATCTGCGTGGCAGCGGGAAATAGCAACCTCTACGGGCTCTTTTATAAAACTGGAGGGGCATATTCTGAACCAATTATGGGTGTGGATGCGTCCGGTTACTCGAAGAGGGGTGTGAGCCTCGGTGAAGGTCTTGCCTCCTCAGTCGCGATACAAATCGGCGCGGCGCCCACGGGCGTTGCCGGGTTCTACCAGACGAGCGGTGCCAATATTGGGACCATTAAGCCCAAAACGCCGCTCTCGGCGTGGAGCGAGTATGTATCCTGGATCAGTCGTCGAGATTGAGACGGGCCAAGACGAACAGCGGGCACGAGGCGTGATGCCTCGTGCCCAACGGTCTATATGGCTGGCGGCGCTGTTGGCGCCGCTGAGCGTAATGCTCCTGGGGTGTCAGCAGGGAGAAGTCGGTGTAGACAATCCGAACCAGAAGCTGGCAAGCGGGAATCATCCTCCGGTCATTCGCGCTGCGACAATCCAACCTTCTCCACTTGTCTTAACCGGCCCGATCCTCGTCCATGTGGATGCGCAGGATATCGATCGAAATCCACTCAGCTTTCGCTACCGGTGGATCATCAACGGCCAGCCGGTTCGCAACCAGGACAACGAGCAGTTGTCGCCGGAGTTGCTGAAGCGTGGCGATACCCTGTCGGTTGAAATCTGGCCGCACGATGGAATGGTAGAGGGCACCCCGTTTACCTCAGGACCGTTTGTGGTGGCCAATTCAGCACCGGTGGTCTCCCACCTTGCCATCGAGCCGGAGTCGGTCTCTCCCGGAGTCCGAGTGCAGGCGCGTGCGGACCTATCGGATGCGGACGGGGACATGATTCGTGTGTCTTACCGCTGGTGGAAGAACGACGCGCTCGTCCAGGATGGGGATGAGGCAGACTTGGATACGAACGGATTCTCGCGTGGAGACACCCTGTTCGTCGAGGCGGTGCCTTTCGATGGAGTGCAGAAAGGTCAAATAGTTCGGTCCGTCCCGATTCGCATGGGGAATTCTCCGCCGAGAATCCTGTCCGCTCCGGCTAAATCGATCGTCAACAACCGGTATGACTATCAAGTCGAGGCGATGGACACCGAATCGGACGCCATCACGTTTTCCCTTGAAACGGCTCCGCCTGGCATGACAATCGATGAGCACAAAGGCTCCGTGTCCTGGGAGATTTCCCCGGACCAGATCGGTGTCCACAAGGTGCGGATTCTGGCCAAAGACAGCCAGGGGGCCATCACGTTTCAGGAGTTTGATCTCAACCTCACGCCTGCCGTTCCTGCCAAGCCGGCAGGCGCGTGAAGGTGCCGACCGCTCTATCCCTATCCGTTCTTCTGCTTGTCACTCCAATCGACGGTCTGTTAAAATCACCCCACTACGACGGCAGGGAGGGAGCACGCCTTAGCGCTCGTGCGTAAACTTAAACTCAGAGAAGGCACCAATACCGCTGTTCTGTTCGGTCACCACGACCGGCACCTCAAGCTGATCGAAGAAGACCTCGGTGTGCGCCTCTCGGCACGCGGAGAAGAACTCACCCTCGACGGTACGCCAGATGCCACCCGCCACGCGGAACGTGTCCTTACGGAACTCGCCACCCTCGCCAACGACGGGATGGTGCTCCAGCCGGACGACATTTCCCACGCCTTGACCGCCCTCCGGCATAGTCCCGAGACTCCGATTAAAGAACTCCTCTCCAGCGCTGCGACGATCGTCACCAAGAAGCGATTCGTCGCGCCGAAGACGCCGACGCAAAAAGCCTATATTGAAGCCATCGAGACGCACGACATCGTGATTGGCATCGGTCCTGCCGGCACAGGCAAGACTTATTTGGCCATGGCCATGGCGGTCAGTGCCCTCATGAAGAAGGAAGTGAGCCGCATCATCCTCGCGCGGCCGGCTGTTGAAGCGGGCGAGAAGCTTGGATTTCTGCCTGGCGATATGTACGCCAAAGTGAATCCCTATCTCCGCCCTCTGTACGATGCGCTGTTCGACATGATGGATATGGAACGGGCTGCACGCGCGATTGAACGGGGCGACATCGAAATTGCGCCGCTCGGGTTTATGCGCGGCCGCACGTTGAACGATTCGTTCGTCATTCTCGATGAAGCGCAGAACGCCACGGCGGAGCAAATGAAGATGTTTCTCACGCGGCTTGGCTTCCATTCCAAGGTGGTGGTCACTGGCGATATCACTCAGGTGGATCTGCCACCCGAACGAGTTTCTGGCCTGATCGAGGTTCGGGAGATTCTGCGCAACGTTGAAGGCATCGAATTCGTCTACTTCGACGAACGCGACGTGGTCCGTCACAAGTTGGTGCAGGACATTATCAAAGCCTACGATCAGCATCAGAATCCCGCTCAGTCTTCCGGTCCCTTACCCGGCCCGGGACGTCGACCGTCGCTGACGGCGCATAATAAGCAGCTGAAGCCTGCCACTCCTTCCTCACCGTTCACGGACCCCTGGGGCCAGTCGCATTAATGCCGATCCATGTGCGGAGTCAGGTCCGACGTATCAGGTTTGATCAGCCGCGCCTGGAACGATCGGCACGGGCGATTCTTTCTGATGTCGGAGAAACGTCGGCGGAGCTTGGCATCCTGTTCGTGGGCGATCAGCGAATGCGGGGTCTCAATTGTCGGTATCGGGGCAAGGATCGCACGACTGACGTGCTGGCTTTTGCCATGCGGGAAGCCTACACGCCGCACGCCCTTCGACAGGTTCAGGGCAGGCCTGTACCCCTCACGCCGGATATATTGGGCGATGTGGTGATCTCAGTGCCCACGGCGTGGCGACAAGCGAGGGAGGTCGGACGGTCCTTGGACGAGGAACTCGCCTGCTTGCTGGTCCACGGCATTTTGCATCTCTGCGGCTACGATCATGAGCTGAGTGAGAAAGAAGCGCGCCGGATGCATCGTCGTGAACAGATGATCCTGCGGTCGATCGCGCAGGCGCCGAAACGGGCGAATCGAACGCATCAGGGTTCGACAGGCTCACCGTCCCGAGCCAAGCTAAGGGACCCATCGCACAGTATGCATCGCGAGTAGATCTATGGGATGGCTGCAGCGACTGAGTGACGGGCTCACCAAAACGCGTGATGCTGTTCGCGGGTCTTTGGATCGGCTGCTTGGCCGTGCGGCGGACCCTGCCCTCTTGGAGGAATTCGAAGCGGCCCTCATTGCCTCTGATCTCGGTGCCCGCGTCGTGGATCGTATGATGGAGCGCCTCAAGAAACAGCTTCAAGGAACCGATTCCTCACAGTCTAGCCGGGTGTATACCGTATTGCGGGATACCCTGCTCGATGTGGTGACGCCCGTGCAAGCGCTGTCGTTGGAGTCCCTGCTTGCGAAAGGTCCCAAGCCCTTTGTCATCCTGGCGGTGGGGGTGAACGGTGTGGGTAAGACGACCACGATTGCCAAGATCGCGCAACGGCTCGTGCAGGGAGGGAAAGTGCCGTTATTAGTGGCGTGCGATACTTTTCGTGCGGCGGCAATCGATCAGCTGCAAGTCTGGGCCGACCGAGTCGGTGTCGACGTGATCCGTCACCGCCATGGAGCCGATCCAGCCGCTGTCGCGTTCGATGGGATTGCCGCCGCGAAAGCGCGGCAGGCAGATGTGGTCCTGATCGATACGGCCGGCCGACTGCACACAAAGTCGAATCTCATGGATGAGCTCCGAAAGATCGCCCGGGTCATCACGCAAGAATGTCCTGGCGCACCGCACGAAGTGCTCCTCGTGCTGGACGCCACGGTCGGGCAGAACGCACTGTCCCAAGCTCGTCAATTTCATCAAGCGGTCGGTGTCACAGGCTTGGTTCTGACGAAGCTCGACGGCACTGCTCGTGGAGGGATCGTTGTCGCAATTGCCGAGGAACTGAAGTTGCCCGTGAGACTGATCGGAGTCGGGGAGTCGGTCGAGGATCTGCAGGATTTTCAGAGCGATGCGTTTGTGGATGCGCTTCTCGGGACGACAGCCTTGCCCTCTGCGTAGTCCTCGGTGAGATCCCGTCATTTTCTTCTCCGCCAGCATCGTCTGTGTTAGGCTGAATTTCCTAATGAACCAGCATCCCGCCTAGCGCGCGCCGTGCGTTCCTGTCCACGAGGCTGAGAGATGATCAAGATTCTGGTTATCGACGACGATCGCATGAACTGCGAGCTGATCCAGTCCGTCTTTACCCGCCATGGGTATCAGGTGCTGTCGGCGACGAGCGGGGTCGAAGGCCTGACCCTCTTCCGCCAGCAGGCCCCGCGTGTCACCATTCTTGATCTTCGCATGCCTGAAATGGATGGGCTGACCGTCCTCAAAGAAATCCGTGCGTACAATCCTCATGCGCCCGTGATCATCCTGGGCGGCGGAGCGACCGAGGAGCAGGAAAATCAAGCGCGGGGATTACGCGTCACTGATTTTATCCGAAAAGGTCTGTCGCTCGATGTGCTGGTCGAATGTGTCAATCGAGTGGTACAGCTTCCGGTTAAATCTGCTCCTGCTCTGCCGGTGGGGGGCAGCGCAGCCGTGGCCGATACGGGGGAAACGATTCTCGTCGTCGATGACGAGTTGTTGGTCCGCGACTTGCTCGTTCAGTTTCTCAGCCTCCGAGGCTATCGGGCGCTCGGCGTGAAAGACGGCCTCGAAGCCCTCTCGATGGTGGAACAAGCGTCTCCCGACCTGATTCTTCTCGATCTGCTCATGCCCGGCATGGACGGCGTCGAGGTGCTTCGGCAACTCCGTCAACGTGAATACACAGGCGGGGTCATCATTATCACCGGGAGTCATGACGAAGAACGTCTCGATGAGGCCTGGGCCGTGGGGCCACAAGAAGTGATCGGGAAGCCCGTTGACTTGGAGCAATTGTTGACGTCCATCCAGCTTGTGCTCGTCTGTCGCGAATGCTAAAACTCTTCCGATGCCAATCGGAAGCAGAACACTCTCTTTTTCCCTTCTCTTTCTCGTCGCGCTCCTCAGCCACGGAACTCTCGATATTGCCCGCGCTTCCGACCCTGGCCTGCCGCCAGTCGTCATTCGGCATCACGATTTATTCGTACAGATCATCCCCGATCAACACGCCCTCATCGCAAAGGACCGGCTGACTCTTGAGGTGCCGGAGCAGAAGCCTGCGATTCGTTTCTCCATCGCCCCCACGCTTCAGATCGATCACATTGCACTCGTGCAAGAATCGACCGGCACGGAATCCCTGATTCACAATGTGCCGTTCAAGCTCGAGCGTGGGTCCACGCCGGAGTCTCCGCAACACGTGACGATTCCCTCGCAGGTCGTGGCTGCAGGACTAGCAACGCTGGAGGTTCACTATCATGGCGTCATCAACGATCCGCCGCGAGATCCGCGCCATCTTCGTTTTGTGACACCCAGTGAGACTGCCGGACATATTGGGCCAGAAGGCGTCTATATGAGCAGTGAGAGCTCCTGGTATCCCGATATCCCTGAATCACTCAGCACCTATACGTTGTTAGTTGCCGTGCCAACGGGATGGACCGTCGTGACCCAAGGGAAGCCCGGTGAATCGCGTGCGTGTTCCGCAGGGGTCTGTCGAGACGAGAACATGGTGATGACGGCATGGACTGTGTCCCAGCCGAGCGAGGCGCTCACGCTCGTGGCCAATACATTTGTCTCGACATTTCGTGACTGGACAGCCAAGACCGGTCAGAAGATTCAGCTCTCGACCTATCTCTTCCCTGACGATGCGCATCTTGCCGAAGAATATCTCGATGCCACCGCGCGCTATCTGGATGCCTATATCCCCCTGCTGGGCCCCTATCCATTCGAGAAGTTCGCCGTGGTGGAGAATTTCTTTGCGAGCGGACTCGGCATGCCTTCGTTTACCCTGCTGGGCAGCGGCATCATCAAGCGGCATTATGTGCAACCCTACGCGCTCGGCCACGAGATCGTGCATTCGTGGATCGGCAATGCGGTCTTCAATCGTGGTGAACGCGGCAATTGGGTAGAAGGCCTGACGACGTACCTGGCCAATTATTACTGGCACGAACTGATGGGAGATCGTGCGCAGGCGCGGGACCAACGGCGTTTGATGGTGCAGGGCTACAATCTTCACGTGCCCCCGGAGCGGGACTATCCGGTCGCGCAATTCACGCAGAAACAGGATGAGCGTGATAATGCCATCGGCTATCAAAAGTCCGCCATGCTGTTTCATCTCCTGCGCCAGGAGGTGGGAGAGGAGACATTCTGGCGGGCACTCATAAGCCTGGTGGCAAAATTTCGTGGCAGACATGCGGAGTGGCGCGATCTTGAGCGAGTCTTTGCAGAAGAGAGCCACCAGGATCTCCGATGGTTTTTCGCGCAATGGGTGGAACAAGATGGGGCGCCGGTGCTGTCGTTGGCGGAGGCCGTTGCCCGTCCGGTGACGGAGGAGCAAGCGAAGACCTTCCAGCTTGAGGTCACGATCGCCCAATCAGAGAAGTCTTTTCGTCTTCCCCTTCAGCTACTGATTCGCATGGAGGGTGACCGTGAGCAAATCCTGACAGTGCCGCTGCGTTCCCTGCGCGAGACGGTCTCCGTGACCTTGCCCGCCCGTCCGATCGCGATCGATCTCGATACCGAGTTCATGACCTTCCGGCGGATCTCCCGGCAATCGTTGTCGCCGGTGCTCAACCACTATGTCACCGACCGGCGGCGATCGGTGCTGACGGCGTTTACGGATGAGCCAAGCCATCCCTCACCGTTTCGGGACGTGGTCACGCGCATCGAAACCCAGGAACAGCAGAAACCGATCAGCGAGCGAACGGTGATCGCCGCGATGGCCCAGGATGGGCTGTTGCCTCAGGAAGGTTCGGTGTTAGTATTGGGCGGCCCGGAATCCCGTTCAGGAATTCAATCGATCCTGGCCAATCACTGCGGTGCGCGCGCGACCCTGAACGACAGGGGTGTCACTGTGATGAGGACGGCGTACGAAGGGCCGGGGCTGGCCATGCTGGTCAGTTGTCACCGGGTCGATCGTCCAGGCAGCGTCGTAACGGTACTGTATGCGGCCTCGCCGCAGGCTGTGGCGAAGGTGGCGCGGCTGCTCTTTTTTTACGGGTGGAATAGTTTCGTGTTGTTCAAGGATGGAGCGGTGACTACCCGCGGGGAGTGGCCGCTCGCCAGCGATCGTACGGAGGTGCGTGTCGATGTCAGCAATTCCATTCGGTAAGTGGTCCATAATCGGACTCATGGTGCTGTTGCTGTGTGAGCAGACAGGTCAGGCAGAGGACCCTACGTCAAAGGCTCGAGTGGTTCCCGCTCACCAGGCTGAACGGCATCTGAAGAATATTCGCCAGCTGACGGTGGGTCGGCAGAATGCCGAAGCCTACTTTTCCTTCAGCGGAACCAAATTGATTTTCCAGTCCACAAACAATTGGATGAAGGATACATTTGCGGCCACACTCACACCGGCCGACGCGGGGCTGGGTTGTTATCAGATGTACGTGATGGATCTGGACAGCGACACCGTTCGATTGGTGAGCACCGGCACGGGCGCCACGACGTGCGGATACTTTTTCCCTGGCGATCGTCGCGTGCTCTACTCGTCGACCCATGCATCGGGGCCGAACTGTCCACCGAAGCCGAAGCGGGAGGGGGCATACCGCTGGGCCTTGGACGACTATGATATCTATGCCGTGGGCATCGATGGACAAGGGATGCAGCGGCTGACCTCTACGCCGGGCTACGATGCGGAAGCGACCGTGTCGCCGGACGGCAAGACGATCGTCTGGACGTCCGTGAAAGATGGGGATTTGGATCTCTATGCCATGAATCTCGATGGCTCGAAGCCCCGGCGGCTGACGAGCGATATAGGCTACGACGGCGGGGCATTCTTTTCGCCGGACAGCAAGCGCATCGTCTATCGGGCGTCGCATCCCACTGATCAGGCGGAGATCGATAAGTACAAGGACTTGCTCAAGCAGGGGTTGGTGGAGCCGGGGCAACTTGAAATTTTTGTGATGAACGCCGATGGAAGCGGCCAGCGACTGGTTACGTCGAACGGCGCCTCGAATTTTTCGCCGTTTTATTTTCCCGACGGCAAGAGGATCATTTTCTCGTCGAACATTGAAACGAAGGGTGAGGGAGGCCGGCCAAGTTTTCATCTCTACGCGATTGGTGAGGATGGGCAAGGCCTCGAGCGGCTCACGTTCGACGGACAATTCAACAGCTTCCCCATGTTCTCGCCGGATGGTCTCAGCCTGGTCTGGGTATCGGATCGTCAGGCCAAAACGCCTGGCGAGTTCAATGTATTTCTCGCCGACTGGGTTCCTTGAAGCCGTTAAGCGTTGAACGTATAGATCGATTCTTATGGCGTTCCCGCGGGTCACGATTCACGATTCACGATATACGTCTGTTGTAGCCTTCCTTCTCTCCATCTGCGCGCTCATCCTCGCGTTCGTGGGATTGTATGAATGGGATGTGTCGCTGACCCGGTTCACCCGTTCCCTCAACGATGTTCACATAGACCACCTCTCCAATCCTTGGCTGGCTCAGTTCAGTGATATCGGTGACCGTCTCGGCAAAGGGGAAACTCTGGTCATCCTGAGCCTCGTGCTCTGGGCGATCGGCTACGGACTCAAGCATCCGCAATGGACAGAGGCCGGCTGGCGGAGTCTCATCGCTCACGGATTTGCTGCATTGAGCGCCACTATTTTGAAGCATGTCATTGGCCGCCCCCGTCCCAAGTTTATGCATGCCGGCAACTTCGAGTTTTCCCCAGTCAGCGGGAGCGGATGGGATTCGTTCCCGTCCGGGCATGCAGCAGCAGCGTTCGCAGTTGCCACTGTGCTGGCCACAAAGTTCCCGCGAGCGAGATGGCCCATTTTTGTAGCAGCAGCGGCCATCGCTGCTAGTCGGATTATCCGCGGGTCTCACTATCTGACCGATGTGGCAGGCGGTGCGGCTCTTGGCTGTATCATAGGGATGATCGCCGCTCACCCATGGCGCGAATGGCGCTCATCGGCCGGAATGGCCGTCTGTCGGATGACGCCATTTTTTGTGGCGACGCTTGCGCTTGTCTGGACGATCCTGTATCTCCCGTCGGAGGTCTGGCCGTTCCGACAGCTCGTGTGGGGTGGGCTGTTGCTGACCCTGGTGGCACTCGTGGGGCATGTCTTGTGGTCGGTGCAATCGTCATGGCGTCCGGTCTGGCTTTCCGGACCACTGGCTCGGTGTCTCGTGGGATTGGGGTTAGGAATGACGACCGGCTCTCTATTTATCACGACCATTGTGCTGCTTGTCTGTGCTGCATATTGGTTAGATGGTCTCCCTAGTCAGATCGAATCCATGGCGGATGGCCATGTGGGGGTATGGGCGGCGATGGCGGAGGGCCTGTTCGTCGCGGCCATGCTGTTGGTACTGGGGGCAAGCTATGTCTTGAAAGGTATTGTGCCGATGTAGCAGGGTGCGGAGCGTGACGCGCGAGACTCGCGAGAAAAGCGCGAAGTGAATGGACGAGATTTCCGCCTGTCTCGCGCAGCTATCCGCTTAATGGCCGAGGATGAGGGGTGGTGGTGGCGGAGGAGTGGTATCTTTGGGAGTTGTCACCATCGGCTGGTTGGCCAGGAGCACGTAGCCGTAGCGTTTGAGAATGGGGACCAGCCTGATTGCTTCCGCCGGCAACTTTGCCTGTGCGCTTTCCGGTAATAAGATCATTACTCGCTGTGGCTCTTTCAGCGCCGTCCGTATCTTATCCTCCTCTCCAAAAGGGACAAAGAGCGTCTTGCGTTTCGCGTAAAATACGGAGGAAGGCCTCGTCGTGCCATAGGCAATGAATTGATCCTGACGATCCAGATTCAATCCCGCAGCATAGGCGAGTTCCTGCGGGGGTGCGATGACATAGCGATTGATGTGCGGAAACGCGATCACGATGACGATCAATACGAGACCGGCCAAGGTTCCCCCTGCCGCCCAAAACGCTCCTCCGCGCCGCTCGTCGTTCAATCCAAAATATCCCACCAACGCCATTCCGAGTAACAGCAGGGTCGCGGCCAGATAGGGAGCCCTGCCGAGATCGATCTGTCCGGCCAAGGGGAACTCCCGCAGCATCTTGGAGGCGTACGTTGCGTAGAGCGTGGGGAGGCAGGCAAAGCCGATCGCCAAGAGAAATCCCATTCCCATCATGAGATGGATGGATCCCCGAATCCCTTTCGTTGTCGGGTCGTGCAGGCACCGGGACCAGTACGAAGCTGTCAACAAGGCCGCGGCGGGAAACAAGGGACCGATATAGTGGGGGAGGCGGGTTGCAGAGGCCGTGAAGAAGACAAAGACGCCCACCACCCATAGCGCCGCAAAGAGGTCGAGTTCGGATGTCCCTGTGGGGTCCGGCTGAGTGCGAGCCCGGCGTATGAGGTACCATTCTTTGAGTGTGCGATAGAGCGGGACAGGAAGAAGCGCGCTCCAGGGAAAAAAGCCTAGGAGCAGGACCGGGAGATAGAAAAAGATGGTGCCCTGGTGTCCTTCCATCGGGCTGAAGAATCGCCCGATCGTATGGGTCTTCGCGCCTGTAGCATAGGCATCGCCATGGACGAAGAACATAGCCGCATACCAGGGGGCGGCGAGCAGAATGAACAGCAGCATGCCGGCAAGGGGAATCCCCTGCTGCCAGTAGTCCCGCCACCGGCGCGTCCAGGTAAGATAGAGTGCCGCGACAATGAGGGGCACAGCGAATCCGACCGGCCCCTTCGTCAGCGTGGCGAGAGCCATACCGATATAGAACGCCCAGATCCATCGGCGTACACCACCCGTTCCATGCAGGCCCAGCCAGAACCCATACAGCGATGCCGTGGTGAAAAAAATCAAGACACTATCTGTCAGTGCGACGCGTCCGAGTCCGAGGATTTCCAAATTGAGCAAGAGCATCAAGCCGCCGAAGAGTGCCACGGTTCGATCGCGCTGGTGCACGAGAAACAGATAGTGGATGAGGACTAAACCCACGCCGAAGAGAGCGGAGGGAAACCGTGCGGCAAACTCATTGACGCCGAACAGGCGATACGACTGGTCCATCAACCAATAGAGCAAGGCAGGCTTCGCGACGCGCAGCTCACCGTTGAACGTCGGCGTCAGACGATCCCCCGATTCGAACATTTCGCGTCCGGCTTCGGCGTTCCGCCCCTCGTCCCGGTCGGTCAAGCCCATATCGCCGAGCCCCAAAAAGAACAACAGTCCCGACAGGATGAAGAGGGCTAGGAGGAGCAGTGCGTGTTGAGAGCGGTCGGTCGTCGTCATAACATCGTCCGGATCGTGTGCTGGCCGCATGCGTCGAGCGTGTTGGGTCTTAAAGAGTTACGTTCGTGGAGAGGAGGAACTGACCGGCCGGTTTGCCTGGCTCGCGCGAGAGATGAGCATCAGATTGCGAATATAGACGATCGATCCGATACTCTGCCCTGCTATGAAGACCGGATCGAGCCGATAGATCGCGTAGGCGAGCGTGATAAGTCCGCCGATCAGACTCATGTACCAAAACGAGACCGGAACCTGACTCTCCGCCTTTTTTTCAGAGGTAATCCATTGGACCACCCAGCGCCCGAAAAACAGCCCTTAACCGAGAAATCCGATACCGATCCAGATGGTTTCGAGGCTCATGATGGAACCGTCATGCTCGGCAGGCGTGACGCGCACGGTAGCTGATTCTCATGGTCCATGGTGTCTCGCTCTTCACGCCTATCCATTCACTACTGGTCGCGGAACGTATAGCGCAATACTCTGGTTTGCATCCACCGCACAGCAATCAAATCATAGAGAGACTTAAATAATCGGTTGCCCATGCCGTATTTGGAGATGCCGTGAATGCGCGGGTAATGCCGGACCG
>CBDDRH010000022.1:0-3774 GCA_965233025.1 uncultured bacterium | reverse complement strand
CGATCTTGTACCCGTTCAGATGCAGGATCGGCAGCACGGCTCCGTCAGTCGCCGGGTTAAGGAATTTGTTGGAATGCCAGGAGGTCGCCAATGGTCCGGTTTCAGCCTCGCCGTCGCCGACGACGCAGGTAACGATCAAGTCGGGATTGTCATACGCAGCCCCGTACGCATGAGAGACCGAATACCCCAATTCGCCGCCTTCGTGTATCGAGCCGGGAGTTTCGGGCGCCACGTGGCTGGGAATGCCGCCGGGAAACGAGAACTGCTTGAACAGCCGCTTCATGCCCTCTTCGTCCTGTGAGATGTTCGGATAGACCTCCGAGTAGGTGCCTTCCATATAGGCATTGGCGACAATGCCGGGACCGCCATGGCCTGGACCGATGATGTAGATCATGCTGAGGTCCCGTGCCTTGATCGCTCGATTCATGTGGGCATAGATGAAATTCAGGCCCGGGGTGGTGCCCCAGTGACCCAGCAACCTCGGCTTCACATGTTCCTTAGTCAACGGTTTTTTCAGAAGCGGGTTATCGTAAAGATAAATCTGCCCCACCGAGAGATAGTTCGACGCCCTCCAGTAGGCATCGATCAATTTCAGCTCCTTGTCCGATAACGGATTTCCCATAGCCGCTCCTTTCCCTCTAATACAGTCGGCTCTGTTGACCTATGAATGTACGGCTCTCACGCACCGAACCGTCTCCCTGGCGATCCAGCTTTCCTCATCCGCCGCGACCACATAAGCCGCCAACCGCGATCCATCCACACTGATTTGCGCTGCGCGACCCGGCGCAATTCCAACCGCCGCCCGGTTGAGGTCACGGTTGAGCTCCAGGCCGCACCACTTCAAGTTCCGGCAAATCCGCTCCCGAATTTCCGGCGCGTTTTCTCCGATCCCGCCTCCGAAGACGACGGCATCCGCGCCATCCAACACGGCAAGGTAGGCGCCGAGATACTTGCGCACCCGATAGCAGAATAGATCGATGGCAAACTCCGCGCGTTTGTCCCTTTCCTGCTCGGCCACGCGAAGCAATTCCCGCATGTCGTTTGATCGACCGGACAGTCCGAGGAGGCCCGACCGCTCGTTAAGCCACCGCTCGACTTCAGCAGGCTCGACCTTCTCCCGCTTGGACAGATAGCTGACAATTGAGGCATCCACATCGCCCGAGCGCGTCCCCATCACCAACCCCTCCAGCGGGGTGAACCCCATCGAGGTTTCGACCGACCGGCCTTGTGCGATCGCGGCGACGGAGCAACCATTACCCAATTGCAAGGTGATCAGACGCACCTGCTCCAGCGGATTCCCCGTATAGGCCGCGTACCCATTCGCGAGCGAGGCATGAGCTATTCCATGAAAACCATAGCGCCTGATCCGATGCCGCTCTGCCAGGTCAACAGGGAGCGCATACTGCCTAGCGACATCCGGCATGGTTTGGTGAAAGGCCGTGTCAAAGACGGCGACCATCGGTAACGTCGTACCAAACGCCGCGCGCGCTCCACGAATCCCTGCCAGGCACGAGGGATTATGCAGGGGCGCTAATTCCGACAACGCATCGATTCCGGCCTCTACCTGCTCCGTAATCAACGTTGACTCTATATACTGGTCTCCTCCGTGCACCACCCGATGTCCGACCGCTTCGATCTTGCCGAGCGAGCCGGCCAGGCGATCGAGCAGAACACGCAACGCATGTGTATGGTCCCGGATCTCCAGTGTGGTCGTCGAAGGGTCTACAGCCTGCCCCATCACCTCGAAGCTTGCGACACTCCCGATGCCTTTTACGGCGCCTTGGAGCAATGCAGGCTGAGGTGTCAGTACGCTTCCCGGCTCCTCCATCACGTGAACGAGCCGAAACTTGACCGACGAGCTCCCGCTGTTGATGACCAGAACCTGCATCTCAGCGCTAAGCCTCAGAGTAGAAGAAGGGTTTCGTCAGTCATCGTGCCAATCCGGGCGATGTATCGGCTCACTCGCACCAAGCTGCCAACGATGTAATTTTTCTTCGCCCTGTCCATCTTCTTTCCGACGACTTCATCTAGCGTCTCTGTAAAGAGGGGAGGAAGATGCGTAATATTCCGAGCTGCTACAATAGTCTTCGTCCAGACCGCGAAGCAAGAGAAGTGCCATTTATATGTGGTCGAAAGGAGCGCACTGCTCTGCTTCGGCCGTATAATTCTTCAGAAATTTCGAGAGAACAGGTTCAGATATAAGACAGTCCTGTGTAGAAGATCGGGACAGACGCCGCAAGGAGATTGTCCCAATTCGCCTCAGCCATACCTGTTCATACATTCGCGCCGGCGTCACAAGAAGATTCCACTTGTGTCGGCGAGCCAATCCTCTATATTCATTACTGACCAGAAGCAAAGATTCTGATTAACTTGATTCAGATGTCGCAGGAGTTTGCTGATATACTCCGGGCTCGCAATTCGAGGGACGATTGCTTTGTCGTAAACATCGCGGGCGAATCACACGGCTTCTGCAAGTAGAATGTCGATGACGGAAACGGCTGCCATACTGGATAGTGGATGCCCGGCAGCGGCAACCGATGCCACGCTCGTGACAGCGCGGAATCAACGACCAAGCCGTATCCGCTGAACCGGCGGGTACGGCCCGCTGCATGAATACTCGATCTCGTTGCGTGCGTTGAGAGCAGAGCCGTGCGACTTGGAGTTGGAGGCCGCTTTGGCAGAACGACAGTTTGAGCTTACCCGCGACACGCTCGCGGTCGTGTTCCTATTTGCTCTGATCGCGGCCTCTGTCTGGATTCTCCTGCCATTCCTCGGCGCGATCGTGTGGGCGACCATGATCGTGGTTGCCACCTGGCCCATGCTCCTGATGCTCCAACGCTGGCTGCTAGGCCGGCGGTGGCTCGCCGTGACGGTCATGACGCTCCTGTTACTGGCAATCTTCCTTCTGCCTTTTTCGTTCGCCATCGGCGCCTTCATAGAGAATTTCAAAGGGATTACTGCTTGGACAACCTCGCTCTCTACTTTCAAGCTGCCGCCCCCTCCCGACTGGTTGGGAAAGATCCCTCTGGTCGGCGCGCGGGCGTCGTCGCAGTGGCAGCAAATCGCCGACCTGAGTCGTGAGGAACTGGCGACGCACCTGTCTCCATACCTTGGCGGCGTCGTACGATGGGTTGCCGAACAGATCGGGAGTCTCGGGCTGTTGCTTGGCCAAATCGTCTTGACCGTGCTCGTCTCGGCCGTCCTCTACTCCACGGGAGAGTCTGCCGCTGCGATGGCCCTGCGGTTCGGCTCTCGACTGGCAGGGGAACAGGGGGAGCAGGCCATCCGCCTGGCCGGACAGGCAATCTACGGAGTGGCGTTGGGGGTGGTGTTGACTGCATTTGTGCATGCCGTCCTCGGTGGGATCGGTCTGGCGGTCGCCGGTGTACCGTTTCCCGTGATGTTGATAGTGGTGATGTTCATCTCAGCAACCGTACAAATCGGTGTAATCCCAGTTATGTTGTGTGCAGTGGCCTGGCTCTACTGGACCGGCGACACCACGTGGGGGACCGTGCTGCTCGTGTGGACCCTGATCATTTCCCCTGTGGATAATATTCTACGGCCCATTCTGATTAAGCAAGGGGCGGATCTCCCGCTGCTGCTGATCATTGCCGGTGTGCTCGGGGGGTTGCACGCCTTCGGGATCATTGGACTATTTGTGGGTCCTGTGGTGCTTGCGGTGGCCTATACGTTGTTCACGGCATGGATCGACGAAGGTGGGGCAGTCACGCGGGCAGAGAAACCATCCAGTAAGGAATCTTGATAGCGATCTGA
>CBDDRH010000021.1:0-16540 GCA_965233025.1 uncultured bacterium | reverse complement strand
TGCGAAACAGTTTCTTGCATTTATCAAAGGTGAGCGAGGACATGAGATCATGAAACGTTATGGATTCACCGTCCATCGGCCGGGTAATCGATGAACTGGATTGCGATTGCCGTCACCTTCAAGCTCGCGTTGCTTACGGCGGCCGTGTTGCTCCTCGTCGGATTGCCGATCGCCTACTGGCTCACTTTTTCGAAATGGCGCTGGAAGTTCATCGTAGAGTCAGTCGTTGCCCTTCCGCTCGTTCTGCCTCCGACGGTCCTGGGTTTTTACATTCTGGTTGCGATCGGTCCACATAGCCCGGTCGGTCGATTCTACAGCGACGTGGTCGGACACCCGCTTCCTTTCACCTTCGAAGGGCTCCTCCTCGCATCGATTCTCTACAGCCTGCCGTTTGCCGTGCAACCATTTACCGCAGCTTTTGAACAAGTCGACCGCCGGTTGATCGAAGCTTCATGGACACTCGGGGTATCGAAGCTCAAAACCTTCTTTCGCCTGATTGTCCCGCTGTCGACGGCAGGCCTCATCACAGGCGCAGTGCTGAGCTTTGCCCATACGCTCGGGGAGTTCGGCGTGGTACTCATGGTCGGTGGCAATATTGAGGGAGAAACGCGCACCGTCTCGATCGACATTTACGATGAGGTGCAAGCGCTCAACTATGCCGGCGCTGCTAAGACAGCGCTGTTGTTGCTGGCGATTTCTTATGGCGTGTTGCTGCTGGTCTATGCGATGAACCGAAAGGTCTGGGTTGTATGGCCGCAGCGCTGACAGTTGATTGCCGAAAGACCTTTCCTGGTCGGTTTACTATGGCGGCACAATTCACGTTGCCGCTCGACCCACCGCGTGTGCTGATTCTCTTCGGGCCATCAGGGTCTGGGAAAACGACCCTCCTGCGTTGTCTCGCCGGATTGGAATGGCCGGAAGAGGGACGGATTCAGTTCGGTTCGACGAACTGGGTTGATGCAGTGTCCAGCATGCGGCTTTCGCCGCAAGCGCGGCGGATCGGTTACATGCCGCAGGACTATGCGCTCTTTCCTACGCATACGGTGACCGGCAACATTGAATATGGATTGAGCGATCTGCCGGCTGAGGCACGACGGGAGCGTGTCCGTGAGCTCATCGACTTGTTGCAACTTCAGGGACTCGAACAGGCCAACCCGGCGCAGTTGTCGGGTGGCCAACAGCAACGTGTCGCGCTCGCGCGTGCGATCGCCAGGCGACCGCAGCTCTTGTTGCTCGATGAGCCTCTGTCGGCCTTGGATGCGCCGACGCGCAGTCGCTTGAGTGGAGAATTGAGGGCCCTCCTCACGCGGTTGCAGATTCCTTCTGTTGTCGTCACTCACGATTGGGCCGAGGCTTTGACGTTGGGCGATGTCATTGCAGTGATGCAGAGTGGAGTGATTCTTCAAACTGGTTCGCCGCAAGAAGTGTTCTCCAGACCCGCTAACGCGGAAGTAGCGCAGATCGTTGGTATTGAGACTGTCGTGCAAGGGCAAGTGGTTGGGAATGACCATGGACTGGCGACTGTGTCGGTGAACGGAGCGACACTGAAGGGCTTAGGAACGGATGTGATCGGTTCGGACGTCTACGTCTGCATTCGCGCGGAAGATGTGTTGCTCGAACAGGCGGGGAGCGGCGTCACCAGCGCGCGTAATCACCTGTCCGGTCGCGTGATCGAGATGCTGCCGCAAGGCGTATTGGTGACGGTCACGGTCGATTGTGGGTTTCCCCTGCGGGCGGTGATTACAAGGGGGGCCAGAGAAGAACTAGGTCTTCAAGCAGGTTCAGCGGTTGTGGCGGCGATCAAGGCTGGATCCGTCCATCTCGTGCCTCGATCGAGCTAGAACATGCCTGCGATATCGGCAGTCAACGTTTCTTTCCGGATCGCTGTATTTTCTTCGATGGGCACGCCATTCTACTTTCTAAGAGCCTGTAGGACGTTGCTCTCGTGACTAGGCGATAAAGGTGCGGCCAGATACAGGACCGCAAGCCTGAAAAAACCGGAAGTATAATCGTGGGAGTACGTTAAGGATATTTTCGGGCCAGGCAGGACGCGGATAGTTGCAGAAGCGTTTATGCATAATCCTTGTTAGCATCATGCTCTTTCACCCTTCTCCTGTTTCTGGCGTTTGAAATGCAGTATCACAGTCCGTGGCATGTGACGCGTGAGAGGCGCCTGCTTGCTCCAGTCTGTTTGCTATCTCGTTTATTTGATTGAGCCAGAATAGCCAGATGGAGAAAACAAACCAGACACATGGTATCAACCCCATCCCGTCACTTTCGCTCGGGCATCCTGTGGGGTGTACGCCTCAATCAATTCCCAGCGGACAGGGAAAATGGAGGGAGAAAGCGAAAAAAATGTACAGAAAGGTCAAGAGAAATTTTCAAGAAATTATCTCCCCAGTCTCTGTGGATAACCTTGTTCATAAGTCTCTCCGTCGATGAAATTCCTTCCAATTTCGCTGCCTCAAATACGTCTTTGCCTAGAATTTAGGCATTGGTTTCGTCGTGGATAGCACCACAATATCTTGTGGCCCTAAGGGTTAAACCTAGCAGAAACACCAAATACTAGATATTCATTGCCATTTGTCGGGTCGGTGCGATGGATTGCCCATGCTGCTGCGGAGTCTCTCACGTTGTTATGCACAGACTCCTACGCTAGACGGCGTTTTCTGCTCCATTTCTTGTGGGTCCATTGCAGGGGCTTGACAGTTCCATGCATTATGTGTAACCATTGGTTACATCATGAAGGCGACCGATCTAAAGCGAATTCGAGAGCAATTGGGGCTGACACAGCAGCAACTGGCTGATGCATTACAGACTACGCGGGTGTCTGTGGGGCGTTACGAGGCAGGTATGCGGCGCATTCCCGGAATGGTGAAAGTGGCGATCGATCAACTCAGTCGGTCCCCGGAAGTCCCAATGGCGGGGATGGTGGCGGCCGGCTCACCGATAGAGCCAGTCCCACAGTCTGAACTTATCGATGTCCCGCCCAGCATGGTACGTGGTGGAAATACGTTTGCACTCCGCGTCAAAGGGGAGTCCATGAAGGATGATGGCATTCTTCCCGGCGATCTTGTGGTGGTAAGGAAACAAGAGACGGCCAGGAATGGGCAGACAGTCGTAGCATTGGTCAATCATGACGCAACGATCAAGACGTATTTCAAAAAGGACTCACACATCGAGCTACATCCTGCGAATGCGGCGATGCAGCCGATAATCGTGAGACCTTCGGATACGTTTCATATTGAAGGTATTCTCATCGGGGTGATTCGGCATTGCACGGGTTAATGAAAGAGGGAGGACGTGATGCTCACAGTAGGAAGATCCATTGCGACAGACCGGCTCATTGACTTGGAACAAACTGTGGACTCCTTGAACGGAGAGTTGCGCAAGATTCAATGGGATTTGTATCGAGCCAAGGCGGAGCCGCTTCCGGCTCGATTGTGGAGGAATCTGGTGAGTCTCAAGGGCAGGCAGGAATTTATGTCAGCCGTTTGCAATCGGCGCGCTCGTC
Source organism: uncultured bacterium (assembly GCA_965233025.1). Lineage (GTDB taxonomy): Bacteria > Nitrospirota > Nitrospiria > Nitrospirales > Nitrospiraceae > Palsa-1315. The sequence continues at coordinate 13,026 of CBDDRH010000021.1, read as the reverse complement.
CGAATACAAAGATGGTGTCCCATGCTGACCCACGAGCGTAGGACAGACATGCGACTCGCCGGCGTTTGTTCTGATTGTGGAACGCTGGTCCAGCGACGAATTGCCTGCGTTGATGGGATGACCCATTCAACTGTCGAACTGTGTGAACGCTGTTGGAGTGCCTCTCAGCAGCGGCAGGTCTTCGCAGGCGGGTGCTGTGGGTAAGAACGCTGGAGGTTCGATGCCCGCAAGCTTCGCAGGATTTTACGAAGAGCCGTTACCAACTCTTTTGCTGGATGTGGATACGGTAATAGGTAAACTCTCCAGGCGTGACTAGCGCGACTCCGACAAGACAGATCACACGACCATGGAGGATGTCCTCAGTGGTCATAGTGGACTGGTCGCAGGTTACAACAAAGGCCTCACGTGCGTTATTCCCTTGCAGGGCCGCTGACACCCATAAACTGTTGAGGTACCCGCGCAGGTGTTGGATGATTTGCGCCCAGACGAGAGGCGTATTGCTCTCATATACGGCCCATTGGAGTTCGTGGACACACCACGTTTCAAGCAAGACGCTCGTGACATCGATTCCAATGGCCGAACTAGAGGGGATTTCTGTCCCCACATTCTCGATGGACATGCAGGGGGAACAATACGCGCACACTTAGTCCTCCAGCACAAGGGCGATTTGATCACCAAAGAGCTCGTGGAGTCGCTGTAGACTCTCAAGTGCGATACACAAGAATTCGACTCCCAACCGGTCACCTTCTACCCACTTCACACGCACCAGATCCCAGACTGGGGTAGTATTCCCGTGCTCGGGGTAGACTTTAAGCCAGAGATATTGCCCTTGAAGGAGGCGTTTTCTCAGGCGCAGCCCACATCCACCAAGGGAGAGGTTGAGGATCCGGCCCTCGGACATTCCCGACTCATCTGCCACCGTAATACGGAGACTGACCGGCTTTCGATCATGCTGCCGTCGCTCTTTTTTCGGCGCGCAACAATGAGGCTCAAAGACGACAGGACGCACATTTTCCATGAACAACCCTCCTCTGTTCGACCTAGCTTTTGAGCGTGAAAGTGTCAGCAACCCTCGTGCCGGAAGTATGTTGCATATCGGGATACAGATGAGCGGAGAGTTTTTGGTGAAGTGAGCTTTCGCAATCGGTGTGCGCATATCGGTACAGATACAAAAGGGAATGAAAAGATACAGGCCTGGAGTTAAGAAGGGGGCTTGCCTGCCGCGATCGAGATGCCCGTTGCGTGAATGTCACGTCGCGCAACATTCCTCTCGATGCATATTCGTCTTGATGGTCAGTTGACAGGGTTGCTGGCAAATCAGTAGCCTGGCGCTGTTTCCTGTAGGACTGTTCACCGATGAGGGTGATCGCATGAGTGATCCTAAGACGACCAAGCCGGATACCGGCGACCTTATCAGGAAGATACACGAGCGACCACAGATCCCTTTGGTCGAGTGGCTGCGAGCCCCTGCGCACGTGCACTACAAAGCGTTTCGCATGGTCGACCCGCCGGTGCAGCGGCCGGCGAGCCGTGACGAATTCAGGTCTCTTCTGGAGGCCTTCAAGGTATCCGCCGACATGATGGCCATTCATGAGATGTTTGGCTATGGCGTAAAGGTGGAAGCGACCGGCGATCGGCTGATTCTGATCTGGGAAGCACACACGGAGTACTACAGTTATCAAACCTGGCATATTCCTTCCGACCACGCTGGAGAGGTGACCTTTGGTCCGATGACCTTCCCGCAATACCGCTCACCGGTCACTCCGGTCGGTGCGGAGGTGTGCCGTTTGGATATTCTACTCATGATCAAACCGTTGCCGGGCGGTGATACGTTGCGTTCTCAGCTTCCAGGCCCGGTACTGTATGGCAGCAGGATTCTCGATGAGGAGACCACGCTGGTCACCAGCTTCACACCTGACGAGCATGGGCGCGAACGTTATTGGGTCAGCGTCGGATCAGGCCGGTCCAGCAGTTCTCATTTAAAAGACATCGTGGATGCCATTGTGAGGATCGAAACCTACTACCACATGTTGCTCATGCAAAAGCCGTTGTTTTCTGCCGCGGTCGATCAGGCCTACAAGTTCGAACAGGTGCACTTGAAGCAGCGGGAGATCATTAGCGGGCATATCGGCCACGCCGACTCCCTGACCCTACAGCGTTGGCTCACTGGACTGACGCAAGACTTGTTAAAAACCACGAGGCTGTCCAGTAAGTTGCATTTCGAGCTGTCCGCCTCTGTTCCCTACGATAAGATCGTGCACCGGTCGCTCGCGTCACTTGGAGAACGTACGCTCTCTCCGTACCGCCCGATGTCAGAATATGTCCTCAGCGGGGTCACTGGGGTGGCGGAAGGCTATCAACAGCTCCTGAAACGAATGGACACTCTTCGCAGCGGCTTTGAAGGGACGATCTCCATTATTCGCGCCCGCGTCGATCTCATGCTGCAATCCCAGAACCTGTCACTTTTGATCAGCGTCGACAAGACGACGAAGAGCCAGGCTATCCTTCAGTATACGGTCGAAGGTCTATCGGTTATTGTCATCGCCTACTATCTCAGCGGACTGATGGCCTATATCTTCAAAGGGTTTCTGGAGATGGGGTGGCTACGTAATGCAGATATTGCCTCCGCATTATTTGTTCCGATCTCGCTCGGTCTCGCATTGGGGATTACGATCCTCGGACGAAAACTTCTCCAGAAGAAATTCCCCGGTACTTCCACACCTCCAGCAACAGAGAAGCCTCAGGCCTAGCACGAAGACCGTATTTGTTTTGTTTGTTTGGTTCGTCTCGTTTTAGTTGAACAAAATCAATCCGATAAACCAAATAAACCAGATAGACCAGGGCCTGTGGCGCGATGCCGGTCATTTCTTGACCTCGTACGATCGCCTGGATAGGCTACAGTTCTCTCTCAAACGGGTAGGTGCCTATGATTTTTGTCACCGGCGGTGCTGGCTATATCGGGTCCCATACCTGCGTGGAGTTGCTCGACGCGGGCTGTGATGTCACGGTGTTCGACAACTTCTGCAATAGCCATCCTGAGTCATTGGCGCGGGTTGAGCGTATTACGGGAAAAAAGCTACACTTCGTGCGAGGCGACATCCGCGACCGTGCGGCTTTGTTGGCGGCGTTGCGTGAGAGCGGGGCGAGTGCGGTGATGCATTTCGCCGGCCTCAAGGCTGTGGGGGAATCGGTGACACAGCCGTTGGCCTACTACGACAACAATGTGGTCGGCACCTTGCGCCTGCTGGAGGCGATGGGGGAGTGCGGGGTGAAAACCCTGGTGTTCAGCTCCTCTGCCACCGTATATGGTGATCCGCAGCGGCTGCCGCTCACTGAAGATCACCCGCTCTCCGCTACCAATCCCTATGGCCAGACGAAGCTGATGATTGAAGAGATGTTGCGCGATCTGCACCGCAGCGATGGGTCTTGGAAGATCGGCATTCTACGCTATTTCAACCCTGCGGGCGCCCATGTCGGCGGCTTGATTGGGGAAGACCCTCAAGGTATTCCCAATAATTTGCTGCCAGTCGTGACCCAGGTGGCCGTGGGACGACGTGCCTGTCTCAATGTGTGGGGCAATGACTACTCTACTCCAGATGGGACGGGGGTGCGGGATTATATCCATGTTGTAGATCTGGCTCTGGGCCACCTCAAAGCGCTGAAACGGCTAGAGGAGAAGGCCGAGTGTTTGACCGTGAATCTGGGCACCGGCACAGGGTACAGCGTACTGGATATCGTGCGAGCGTTTGAGCAAGCAAGTGGGCGGTCGGTGCCGTACAAGATTGCGCCCCGTCGTCCCGGCGACATTGCCTCATGCTATGCCGATCCGCAACGGGCATTTGAGTTATTGGGCTGGCGTGCAGAGCGTGGACTCAGTGCGATGTGCGCCGACGCTTGGCGCTGGCAAAGCGGCAATCCAAACGGTTTCAAGGGATGACGTTTCCTCGCCCATCAATTTGATCCCCAGTCTATCTGGTCTGTTTAGTCTGTCTGGTCTATTCGGTCTGTTTCGTGTGTTTCGTCTGACGAAACTAACTGGATAGACCAGACAGACCAGATCCTAGGTTTCCGTTGGCTGTTCGGGACAATCGATGAGATAGCGAGGTAGCCCTGGCGGATCGGTGGCAATCTGTTGGGCGTGGCAGGGGGGAATATCTTCCTTCAGTCGCTTCAAGAGCCGAAGGACCTTCATACTAGGAGGCACGTCGCACACCCATAGGTGCATGCCGGACTCCAGTTCTTCTATGTGTCGTTGTACGCGAAATCCAGGATGCTCCATGAAGTAGGCGGATAAGAATCCTCCGATGGCCTGCACCACCCACGGGTACGCGGTGGCATAGCGGTAGCTGATCCGAAGTTCAACCACCTGTATGGGCTCATGCTCGTCCATTGATACGCGAGAGTATAGCCTGTTTCGGGCTGTGAAATCTTGTGGCTGCCATGCCGAGGCTTGACCCATTTCAGTTCTGCGTGTAGGGTCCCGCGACGTATTGGCCTGCGCGCTGAACTGGCAGGACAGGCAGGAAATGCAAGAAAGATGAGATGTGCCGAATAGGTTGTTGGTTCGAGTCGCGCATTTCGCACCCGTCGTGCTTGTCTAGTCTACATTCACAAGGATACAGATGATGATCGTCATTATCGGCGGAGGACCGGCCGGGCTCATGGCCGCGGAAGCAGCGAGTGCTGCCGGTGCTCGAGTTGAGCTCTATGACGCCATGGCGTCGGTCGGTCGCAAGTTTCTCCTGGCCGGGAAAGGCGGCCTGAATCTCACGCATTCGGAACCGTCTGAGAAATTTCTCTCGCGCTATGGAGCTCGGCGCGCGCAGATTGCACCGCTACTCGCATCGTTTGGGCCCGATGCGGTCATAGCCTGGGCCGATGGACTCGGCATCAAGACATTTGTCGGCTCTTCCGGGCGCGTATTCCCCACCGATCTCAAGGCTGCACCGTTGCTGCGCGCATGGCTGCGACGGTTACGCAAGGCCGGCGTCCAATTTCATGTCAAACATCGATGGATTGGTTGGGACGAGCAGGAGGCGCTGCGTTTTACCACGCCTGAGGGAAACCGTTCTGTCCACGCTGATGCGGTAGTACTTGCGCTCGGTGGAGGAAGTTGGCCGAAGCTCGGCTCCGATGCCACGTGGGTGCCGCTGTTGGCAGGACGCGGTCTTCACAGTGCGCCATTGCAGCCGGCGAACTGTGGTTTCGACGTGGGCTGGAGCGAGCATTTCCGGACAAAGTTTTCCGGGCACCCGGTCAAGTCGGTGGCGATTATTGTGAAGAATGATGCCGGTGATGAATCCTGGCATCCGGGGGAATTCGTGATCACGGAAACCGGAGTGGAAGGTGGCGTCATCTACGCAGTGTCCGCTTCTCTGCGTGACGAAATTTTGGCGAAGGGGGTGGCGACATTGCGTCTTGATCTGGCGCCAGATCGCGACATGCCGCGCCTGACTCACGATCTGTCGAGGCCGCGCGGCAAACGCACGATGGCGACTCATCTTCAGAGACAGGCACATATCGAAGGCGTGAAGGCGGGGCTGCTTCGTGAAGTAGTTTCGAAAGAGGACTTCTCAGATCCGGCTCGACTGGCCGCTGCGATTAAGGCGTTGCCGTTGCGACTCGTTGCACCGCGCCCGCTGGAGGAAGCGATCAGCACGGCGGGTGGAGTTCCATTCAACGCGCTCGACGAACAGTTGATGATCCGTGCGCTGCCGGGCCTGTTTTGTGCGGGGGAAATGTTGGATTGGGAGGCGCCGACCGGAGGGTATCTGTTGACTGCCTGTTTCGCCACTGGTCAGGTAGCAGGCGCCGGGGCTGTAGCATGGCTCAACAAGCGCGGGACGTACGGGTCAGGCTGAAGGGGGTAAGGCCGAAGTATTCAGAACTCCGACCTTCAGCTGTCTGGTCGTGTCCCGCACGTCCCGCCTGGTTTACTGGAGAGTGGCGACCAGCCCGTTGACAGTTCCGATGGATCGGTATTTCAGATCGCGTTGAGCCAGCAATTGAGGGAGGGAGAGTTCGTTAAGCTGGGAGAGTTGGTTGCTGAGGGACTTGGCGAGTCGATCGGTGATGGCATTGAGATCCCGATGGGCGCCGCCGAGCGGCTCGGGAGTCACTTCGTCCACGATATGGAGGTCGACCAGATCTTTCGCCGTCATCTTCAAGGCGGCGGCGGCATCGGGAACTTTCGCCGGATCGTCCCACAGGATGGCTGCGCAGCCTTCCGGGGAAATCACGGAGTAGACACCATGCTCCAACATGAGGACGCGATCTGAGACACCCAATGCGAGTGCTCCGCCGCTGCCGCCCTCACCGATGACGATGGAAATAATCGGGACGGCCAGCCGGGACATGACAACCAGATTTCTGGCAATGGCTTCAGCCTGACCGCGCTCTTCCGCACCGATGCCAGGGTAGGCGCCTGGCGTGTCGATGAAGGTGACAATCGGGCGGCCAAACTTCTCGGCCATCCGCATGAGACGCAGGGCTTTTCGGTAGCCTTCTGGATTCGGCATGCCAAAGTTTCGTTGCATCCGTTCTTTGAGGGTCTTTCCTTTTTGATGGCCGATGACCATGATCGACCGGTCGTTGAATCGAGCGAACCCTCCGACGATGGCACGATCGTCGCCGAACGAGCGGTCTCCATGAAACTCAAAAAAATCTCTGAATAGATAGCTAATGTAATCGAGGGTGCTGGGCCGTTGGGGATGCCGGGCGAGTTGCGTGCGCTGCCAGGGAGTCAGTTTGCTGTAGAGCGTATGTTCGACCTGGGCCAGCTTCATCCGCAGCTTGTGGATCTCATCCTGAGGGGCCGACTTCCCGGCAGGAACAGCCGCGAGTTTTTCGATCTTTTCTTCGATCTCGCGGATCGGTTTTTCAAACTCGAGATAATCGCGCATAACGTGATCTAAGGTTATCGATTTTGGGGAAGGGAATACAAATACCTTACCATGAAAGATGGATTACGGTAACAGAAAAATGGCCCCTTTGCCTAGCACTTCTTCAACATCTGTCACGAAGCGTTCGCTGGGGGAGACCGTGAGGTGAGGGAGGGGGGCCGTCTCGGTTTCCAGGGCTGGATCCATCTGAAAAATGAGAGAAATTGTCGTGCCTCCTGGGTGCCGCAGAAAGACCTCACGGAGTCGCGGTAGCTGTTCTATCACTCCGGGCCGATCCGTCAGGCGAATGTGGACCCGCTTGATCGTTTGCGTTTGCACCTCGGCGAGCGGTTCGATCTTGCTCCCTCGAATCTTCGTGCCTTTATCTCCCCGATCCACGGTGCCTGTGATGCGCACGAGGCGTTCCGGCACAACCAAGTCTGCGGCATGTTTATAGAGATCGGGAAAGACGATGACCTCGACGATGCCTTGGAGGTCTTCCAGCGTGAGATAGGCCATCCGGTCGCCCTTCTTGGTCAGCATGCTTTTGACGGTCGTGACGATTCCGCAGAGTTTCACCTCACGACCGTCCGGCAATTCCGGCAGGCCGACGGTCGAGGCTGTGGCAAGCGCCTGGATGGTGGCCTCATAGCGCGCCAGCGGATGGGAGGAAATATAGAAACCGGTCAGTTCCCGTTCGTGTTTCAATCGCTCGCTTTGGTCCCATTCCGGAATGTTCGGCAGTGACGGCATAGCCGAATGCTCCGCCGAGTCTAGTCCATTCAGCTCGTCACCAAAAATGTTGGTCTGGCCCAGATCTCGTTCACGTTGCGCAGCCGCACCGTCCTCCACGGCCTGATCCAGAACCGCGGCCAGTTGAGATCGTTTCGCGCCGGTCGAGTCGAACGCGCCGGTCTTGATCAGCCCTTCCAGCATGCGCTTGTTTACTTTGTGAAGATCGACGCGGCGACAAAATTCAAAGAAAGATTTGAAGGGGCCTGCTTCATTTCGAATCTCGATGATCGACTCGACGGCGCCTTCACCGACATTCTTGATGGCCGCCAAGCCGAACCGGATGGCGTGATCTACCACGGTAAAGTTCTTATGGCTTTCGTTCACATCCGGAGGCAGGACTTTGATATTGAGGTCGCGGCATTCCGTGAAGTATCCGACGATCTTATCGGCGTTGCCCATGTCGGTGGTCATCAGGGCGGCCATGAACTCAGTCGGATAGTGTGTCTTCAGATAGCCGGTCTGGTAGCAGACGACGGCATAGGCTGCGGCGTGAGACTTGTTGAACCCGTAGCCGGCAAACTTCTGGATCAGTTCGTAGAGCTTGTCCGCTTTCTTGTCGGGAATCTTGTTCGTCTTGGCGCCGGCCAGGAATTGTGCGCGCAGCTTCTCCATCTCCTCCGGCTTCTTCTTGCCCATCGCGCGCCGGAGAATATCGGCTTGACCGAGCGAGAAGCCCGCCACCTTGTTGGCGATCGCCATCACCTGTTCCTGATAGACGATGACCCCGTAAGTGTCCTTCAGGATCGGTTCGAGTTCAGGCACTTCGTACACGATCGGAATCTTGCCCTGCTTGCGTTTGATGAAGTCGGGAATAAGATCCATGGGGCCAGGGCGATAGAGTGCGATGATGGCGATGATATCCTCGAAGCGGTCCGGTTTCAGGCCGGTCAGGAGATCGCGCATCCCGGAGCTTTCCAATTGGAAGAGGCCGATCGTCTTGCCTGAAGAGAGGAGGGCAAAAGTCTTGGGGTCGTCGAACGGCATCTGCTCCATGACCAGCGGTGGATTGCCAGGATGTCGCTCATTGATCAGGGTCTCGGCGCGTTTGATCATCGTGAGGGTCTTGAGCCCCAGAAAATCGAATTTGACGAGCCCGATCTTTTCGACGTCTCCCATCGAATATTGGGTGACGATTTCGTCGTTAGCTCCTTTGTAGAGCGGCACATGGTCCGTGAGTGGTCCTTCCGAAATCACCACTCCGGCGGCGTGAGTCGAAGCGTGGCGGGCCAGTCCTTCGAGAGAACGGGCGATGCCCATCAGTTCTTTGACCCGCGTATCCGTTTCGACGAGATCGCGCAATTTCGGTTCTTGATCGAGTGCTTGCTGGAGCGTGATGTTGAGCTGATTCGGGACGAGCTTGGCCACGCGATCGACTTCGGCATAGGGAATCTCCAGCACGCGGCCTACATCCCGGATCGCAGCTTTCGCCCCGAGCGTTCCGAACGTAATGATCTGGGCTACGTGGTCCTTGCCATACTTGTCGACCACGTAGTTGATGACCTCGCCACGTCGTTCCATGCAGAAGTCCATGTCGATATCGGGGAGGGACACGCGCTCGGGATTGAGGAACCGTTCAAACAGAAGCGTGTACACGAGGGGGTCGAGGTCCGTGATGCGCAGAGCATAGGCGACGAGACTGCCGGCGGCGGAGCCTCGACCAGGTCCGACCGGAATGTGACGCGAGCGCGCAAACTTAATGATGTCCCACACGATGAGAAAATAACCGGCGAACCCCATCGAGCAGATGATCGTCAGTTCTTCACGCAAGCGCAGCTCATAGGCAGCCGGCAGGATCTGGCTGGGCCGCTCTTTCAATCTGGTTGCCAATCCCTCCAGCGCCAGGCGCTCCAGATAGGTTTCACGCGTGAATCCTTCGGGAACTTTGTACTGCGGAAGATGCGTCTTGTTCAGCGCCAGTTGGAGGTCGCAGTTGTCTGCAATCCGGCAGGTATTGGTGACGGCATTGGGGAACTCGATAAAGGCGGCCGAGACTTCTTCAGTCGATTTCACATAGAGCTGATCCGTATCGAACTTCATGCGATTCGGGTCGCTGATCGTCTTGCCGGTTTGCAGGCAGAGCATCAGTTCGTGCGGACGGAAATCTTCTTTCTTGAGGTAATGGCAATCGTTGGTGCCGGCCAGAGGGATGTCCATTTTCTTGGCGATCTCAAGCAGGCCGCTATTTGCGACTCGCTGGTGGTCCAACCCATTTGCCTGTACCTCAAGGTAGAAGTGCTCCTTCCCAAATATTTCCTGAAACTCCCCAGCCACAGCCATGGCGCCGGCCATATCTTTCTGACCAATGAGATAGGGAATCTCGCCGCTCAAACAGCCGGACAGAGCGATCAGTCCCTCATGATGATCTTTGAGAATTTCCTTATCCATCCGTGGTTTATAATAGAACCCTTCAAGATATGCTTTACTGACAAGATTGATGAGATTCTGATAGCCGGTCAGATTTCGAGCCAGGAGGATTAGATGGTAGTAGTCGTTGTGGGCGAGCCCGCTGTCTTTGGCAGCGAAACGACTACCGGGGGCCATGTAGGCTTCGCAGCCGATGATCGGTTTGATGCCCGCATCTTTGGCTTTGCGGTAGAACTCGATGGCACCGAACATGTTGCCATGGTCAGTCATCGCCACAGCCGGCTGATTGAATGATTTGATTTGCTGGATGAGTGGCTCGATTTGATTCGCACCATCGAGCAGACTGAATTGAGTATGGAGATGGAGATGAACGAAGGACGAAGCCATGGCGGGATTCTAGGAGGGCGGGGAATGCGAAGTCAAACGCACGATGAGGAGCAATAGAGACCATACGCCATCTCCAATGGTCCTCCGATCTCGCATTATGCGAACTTTGAGAAATCGGGCTGGAACGACCACATTGCTGACGGAGGAATTTGCCGGCTCCGGTGAGGCAATTTTCGTGACTTTCGTGCGGCAAGATCGTAAGATCGCTGTGAAGGGGAAACTAGGGTTCCGGCTGCTTTTGCCAGCAGTGTCTGGTCCGAGAGTTTCCGGTCTCGCATGACGAGACTCCACGGAGGGATAAAAGCCCGGGAGATCATGTACTGGTGGTACATGGCCTTCTTGGAATTTAACCCGCTCGGCAAGGAGGCTTCGTTATGCATATCCATTCCATAGTTCTTTCCGTACCGAATCAGTCTGACCTGCTGCCAAGTCAGAGAGGACTGTCATGTTAATCAAAGAAAGTCCGGATACGGTTCTTCCTGCTAGCACTACGAGTACGCCCGATAAACTGAACCGCAGCCTGAGTGTTTGGAACAGCCTGACCATTGGCTTCGCAGTCGTGTCGCCAGTGGTGGGCCTCTACGCCATTATTGGTGTGCAGACTGTGGTGACGGGGGGAGGGTGGTTCGCCGCGCTGGCCCTCTGTCTGGTGATGCAGCTGTTGGTCGCAACCGTCTACGCTGAACTGTCTTCGCAGTTTCCGATTGCAGGCGGGGCGTACAAGTGGGCACGGCAGCTGGGAGGGAGTGTCACTGGGCAGTTTGCCGGGGTTATCTACATCAGCTCCACGATCGCCATGCTGACCACCACCGCGTACACCGGAGGTGTCTGGCTTGCCATTTTTTTTGGCTCGGCGGGTGGAGGAGGGCTTACGTTGGTGCTGTGGGGCGCCGTGTTTTTAATGATCTGTACGATGCTCAACCTGGCTCACGTCAATGTGTTCAAGGTAGTCATTTCCTTAGGTGTGTATGCGGAAATGGTGGGCTCGGTCGGCGTGGCGCTGCTGCTATTTCTTTTTTTTAGACAGCATACATTTTCCGAATTGTTTCAGCATCTGGGCACGGGGACCGCACCCAGCCAGACGGCTGCGTTCCTGGCGGCGCTCGCCATCGCGGGGTGGGCGTTCATCGGTTTTGACGCCTGTTCCACCATCGCCGAAGAAACCCATGAACCCAAGCGAATGGTTCCACGCGCGATCTTTTTTTCCCTCTGCATGGTGGGAAGCGTAGTGCTCTTTAATTCCGCCGCCCTGACGTTGAGCTTCGACCGCGATACATTACTCACTACGAGTGCCACGTCCGATCCGATCACACCCGTGATAGCCAGTAGCTTCGGTGCATGGGCGGAGAAACCTTTTTTAGCGGTTGTCATGACGGCGTTCCTTGCATGCGGAGCATCTGTGGTGCAATACACATCTCGCATTGTGTACTCGATGGCCCGTGAGGGGAATATGCCCGCTGTGCTGAGCCAGGTCACGACGGCCAAGACTCCGCGCAACGCAGTGATTTGCGTCGTGGTGCTGGCTGGGCTCGGGCTGCTGTTCGGACTGAATGACGGGGCGGTTGCTACGGTGTTGGCTTTCGGCACAGGCGGGTTATACGCCATGTTCACCATGACTACAGGTGTTGGACTCTTTACTCGCCTCACGGGTCGTTGGGACCCGTCATTGGGTGAGCTCAAGCTGGGTATCTGGGGATTGGTGATCAATGCGGTGGCCTTTCTTTGGTCAGTGTTTGAGTTCTCCAACATTGCCTGGCCGCGTGCCTACGCGGTGTCGCCCAATGCGCCCTGGTGGCAGCTCTGGGCAGTGCCGCTGGTACTGGGCAGTATTTTAAGTGTCACCACGTTGTATATTCTGATCAATAAAATCCGCCGGAATTAATTGGGGACGATGGCAATGAGACACTGGCAAGCCGTGGTTCTCGGAATAGGTTGCTTCCTTCTGGTGTCCTGGTATTCCACATCGATTGTGTTTAGCGATGATGGCCAAGTGCTTATCCTCAACGCTGCCAGTGAGCCGATAAAAAACGGCCAACTCGAAGTGTGCGGTCAGAAATTCCTGTTTGGAGAAATTGAGCCAGGGAAAAGTAAGTCCATTCAATACAAAGTGAGGTCAGATTCACAGTATAAACTTGCGGTGGAGTTTAACTCGGGAAGGAAACTGGAACAGGAACGTGGCTCTGTCACGAGTGGCCTGGATTTTGAGGATATCTTGACATTGAACGATCGTGAAGTGTCGTTAACTCGCTAGGATAAAACTCGAAACCCTTTGCTCCCGCAGCCGGACTACGGCTCCGGTTTCTTGTCCCACGCCTTGAGAAAGGGCGCAATGGTATCGATAGGAATCGGGAAGATGGTGGTCGAGTTCTTCCCGGCAGAGATTTCGACCAGGGTTTGCAGGTAACGGAGTTGCAAGGCAGCCGAGTTTCGGCTGATCACATCGGCAGCATCGGCCAGGCGTCGAGAGGCCTCGAATTCGCCTTCGGCGTGAATGACTTTGGCGCGACGTTCGCGCTCCGCTTCTGCCTGGCGCGCGATGGCTCGTTGCATTTCCTGCGGGAGGTCCACGTTCTTGACTTCCACGGCGTTGACTTTGACG